>NZ_JANJFJ010000274.1:0-5918 GCF_024626565.1 Microbacterium sp. zg.Y909 | reverse complement strand
TCGGTCTTTCGTCATGGGAGCGGCCACCCCAAATGAAAAGACCGCCCCGCGGGCGGTCTGTCGTCACACGAACCCACCGCCTATGCGGTGAGCCACCAGGTGAGGTTCGCGGACATGGGCCCGAAACTACCACACGGCCGCCCGCGAGTGCCGTTCGGCCCCTCTCCAGGTCGCCCGGCGTAGGGTGGAAGCGTGCCAGCAGTCAACCTCGGGATGCCGCGTGTGCCGGAGCTTCTCGCTCCGCGCCGCAAGAGCCGTCAGATCCGCGTCGGGAAGGTCCTCGTCGGTGGGGACGCGCCCGTGAGCGTGCAGTCGATGACGACCACCAAGACCACAGACATCAACGCCACCCTTCAGCAGATCGCCGAGCTGACGGCGTCCGGATGCGAGATCGTCCGCGTCGCGGTGCCCAGCCAGGATGACGCCGATGTGCTGCACATCATCGCGAAGAAGAGCCAGATCCCGGTCATCGCCGACATCCACTTCCAGCCGAAGTACGTCTTCCAGGCGATCGACGCCGGGTGCGCGGCGGTGCGGGTGAACCCCGGCAACATCCGGCAGTTCGACGACAAGGTCGGCGAGATCGCCAAGGCGGCGAAGGATGCCGGCGTCTCGCTGCGCATCGGCGTCAATGCCGGATCGCTGGACCGTCGTCTTCTCGAGAAGTACGGCAAGGCCACCCCGGAGGCTCTCATGGAGAGCGCCGTGTGGGAGGCGAGCCTTTTCGAGGAGCACGACTTCCACGACTTCAAGATCTCCGTCAAGCACAACGACCCCGTGATCATGGTCAAGGCCTATCGGCTGCTGGCCGAGCGGGGCGACTGGCCGCTGCACCTCGGCGTGACCGAGGCGGGGCCGGCCTTCCAGGGCACGATCAAGAGCGCCACCGCGTTCGGCATCCTGCTCTCCGAGGGCATCGGCGACACCATCCGTGTCTCGCTGTCGGCGCCGCCGGCCGAGGAGGTCAAGGTCGGGCACCAGATCCTGCAGTCGCTGAACCTGCGCGAGCGCAAGCTCGAGATCGTGTCGTGCCCCTCGTGCGGCCGGGCTCAGGTCGACGTCTACACGCTCGCCGACAACGTCACCGAGGGCCTCAAGGACATGACTGTGCCGCTGCGCGTCGCCGTCATGGGCTGCGTCGTCAACGGCCCGGGCGAGGCCCGCGAGGCCGACCTCGGCGTGGCATCCGGCAACGGCAAGGGCCAGATCTTCGTCAAGGGCGAGGTCATCAAGACCGTGCCCGAGGCCGACATCGTGCAGACGCTCATCGAAGAGGCGAACCGCCTCGCCGCCGAGATGGGGCCGGCCGCACCGATCGGCACCGCTCAGGTCATCACCGCGTGACCCGCGAGCGGTCATACGACACCCCTCTACTGTCACCTCGCCGCCCGGATCTTCGCCGCGATGAGCTGAGGCTCCCCCCCTGGGGGCCGACCCAGAGTGCGAAGAGGCGCTCTCGGTGACGGGGGAACGGGGAGGTTCCTCAGTGCAGGGTGCCGCCCGGCAACGCGGCGTCGGTGGGGGTGTCCAGCGCCGTCCGCACGGTGAGGAGCAGCGCCTGCACGAGCGTCTCCAGGGGCAGTGAGGGCTCGCCGCCGCCGTCCGCCCACGGTACGTGCACGAAGCCGGCTCGCATCCCGGGCCGGCGTGCCGCTTCATGCAAGGCCACGAACATGGCGTGGTTGCAGACGAACGTGCCGGCGGAGTGGGATACCTCGACGGGGATGCCGGCGGCCGCCACCGCGTGAGCAATGGCCTTCACCGGCAGGGACGAGAAGTGCGCGGCGGGCGCCCCGGGGATGCTCGGTTCGTCGACCGGCTGCGCGCCGTCGTTGTCGGGGATCCGGGCGTCGATCAGGTTCACCGCGACGCGCTCGATTCCGATGGCCGCTCGGCCGCCTGCCAGCCCCGACGCGATGACGATGTCGGGGGAGTGCGTTGCGATGAGCTCCCGCAGGCGCGATGCGGCGCCGGCGAAGGTCACGGGGAGCACGTCGGTCACGAGCGTCTCCGGCCCGTCCCAGAGATCGGCGGCCAGATGCACCGCCTCCGCGCTGGGGTTGACGGCGGCATCGGCGAAGGGCTCGAACCCGGTCAGCAGCACGGTGGACACGCCTCCAGCGTACGTCCGCACCGCGCAGATCGTCCCAGAGCACGGGTCTAGGGGAGCGCAGCCCCCGCGCGCTCGCGTGAGGACCACGTCGGCGCCGCGTACAGCAGTCGCAGCACCGGCACCCGCTCGCACCCTGCGGCGATGAGCAGGCTCACCGGAATCACGGTGGCCGTCATGAGTACCGGCATCACGGGCCGCAGCATCGTGAGCACCGCGGTGTCGGCGAACGGCATCAGCACGCTGGTGAACGTCGACAACAGCAGGATGTGGGTGACGTACACCTGCAGCGTGCGCCGGCCGAGGTACTCCAGCGGCCGCGAGAGCAGCCGGGTGAACGGGGTGCGGGCGAGATTGCGGGACAGGCACAGGCCGAAGGCGACGGCGATGAGTCCCACCGGCACCGCCGTGGCGGCATCCACGAACCATCCCGTCGCACCGCGCAGCACGATGGCCGCCGCGAACACGACCAGCAGTGCGACGGTCGCCGGCCACCGGCGCCGGTGCACGAAGCGGATGATCGGCTCCCGCAGGTACAGGCCGAGCATGAAGAACACGAAGTACTTCATGATGCCGTCGTACGTGACGTTGCCGAAGGTGAACCCGCCGTGCGCGACCGACGACGCCACCGTCGCGATGGCCAGCGCGACCCAGCGGTTCACCCGGCCGTGCAGCGCCTTGGCCGCGACGAGGAACAGCGCCAGCGCGAACAGGAACCACAGCCCGTTCGAGGGCCGCACCACCGACAGCACGAAGTCCGTCCAGCTGGACTGGTTGAGGTCGATCGGCTCCGGCACCACCTGGTAGTAGGCGAACCGCAGCACCGTCCACACCAGGAACACCCACACCAGCACCGCCAGGCGCGTACGCCACAGTGCCGGCCAGGAGCGTTGCACCGCCCCGACGGCGAGCATGCCGGCCACGAGGAAGAACAGCGGCATGCGCAGCAGGGCGAACACCAGGTTCAGCGGCTCCCACCACGGCGAGGCGAGCCCGGTGGGAACCGTGAACATGCCGGCGTGGAAGAGCACCACCAGGATGATCGCGATGCCGCGGGCGCCGTCGAGCCAGGGCACGCGACCGCTCACGGGACGATCTCCTCGGTCTGGTCCGCGGGCGTGTACGCCATCCAGTCGATGACCATCCTGTTCACCTCGGGGGTCGTGGCATCCGGGTCACCGGGCCAATCGCCGCCGACGGCCAGGCTGAACAGCACATGCATCGGCTCGTCGAACACCCAGCGACCGGTCAGTGGCACGTCCCATTCCTCGACGTCCATCACGACCTGGTCGTCGATCGCGAGGATGATGCGGCCGGGGCGCTTCTCGACCGTGTAGACGTGGAAGTCATCGGCGAGAGGAGCCGGCTGGTCGACGCCCTCGTTGAGGGCCCAGTGCTTGGTCCAGCCGATCGGCCCGTGCAGGTGGTGACGACTGCGGGAGGTGTCATTGGGTGTCTCGATGATGTCGACCTCGCCGGCGTTGGGCCAGCCCACCCGGTCGATGTTGTCGCCGAGCAGCCAGAATGCCGGCAGCAGGCCCTGGGCCTCGGGCAGCTTCACCCGCGCCGAGAGCTGCCCGAAGGTGAACGACCACTTCTTGTGGCTCGTGATGCGCCCGGAGGTCGGCGTGCTGCCGTCGGCGGGCACGGTCGCCGTGATGACGAGGTTGCCTTCGCCATCCAGTGCGACGGCGTCTTCGGTGTACTCCTGGAGTTCGTTGTTCCCCCACCCGCCGCCGCCGGTCTGGATGTTCCAGAACGCGGGGTTGGGCTTGCTGCCGGCCGGTCCGTCGAAGTCGTCGAAGAGGGCTTCGCTGTCGCCGTAGCGCGGCATGAGGAACGAGAACCCGGTGAACCACCAGAGCCCGCCGACCACCAGGACGATCACGAGGAACGCCGAGGGGATGCCGAGGGTGAGCCACCTGCGGCGGCGGGTGCGGCGCGGCGCGGCGCTCGGAGCGGGCGCGGTGTCGGTGACGGTCACGGCAGCAGTCCTTTCGGGTCACGGCGCAGCAACTCGGTCGCGGCGGTGATGGTGTCGCGGTCGTACAGCGAGCCGTCGAAGCTGACGGATATGTGCAGGCGCCGCCTGAGCACGGCCGTGAGCGCCGTGATGCCGTTGCGCCCTGCAGGATCGACCGATACCCGAACGACGCCTTCGCCCGCCCAGGGGAGAGGCTCGAGCGCGCGGAGAAATCCCATGTCGCTGACGATCGGCTTGGCAGCCGCCGGGACCTGAGACGGGCCGGAGCGCTGCCAGCCGCGGGTGAGCAACCCGGCGGCGAGGGCCGCGAGGGGTCTTCCGACGTGCAGGTCGCGGGTGAAGCGTGCTCCGGCGGCATCCAGCCCTGGCGTGAGGTCGACCGGGTGCCCGACGACGAAGTTCGCCAGTGTCGACCGCCCCGAGGGCAGGTAGCGGCGCAGATCCACCAGCAGCGAGCCCTCGTCCATCACCGGCACGCCCACCCGGTCAAGCGCCTCCCGGAGCGCGAACATCATCGCCAGGGTCGGGGGGACCCTGCCCCGGCTCCAGGCCGCCAGGTCCCGGTAGGTCTGGGCCTCCATCGTGCCGGTGACGAGGTCCAGCGACCTGCGCTGCGCATCGACGGTCGGGCCGGCGTACGGGGTGCGGCGCTGTGCCATGCGGTCACGGACGACCGCTCCCGCCCGGCCGGGGTGCCGCAGGAACGTCGCGGCCAGTGCCGAAGGCAGCGGGTCCACGTCCGGGCCCGAAGTGAAGACCCCCGGTGCTTTCCGTCCGGTGAGCGCTCCCGCTGTCAGCATGACGCTCAGAAAGCCGTCGCCCAGGCGGTGGTCGATGCACAGCGATGCCCGGTCCTCGCCGAGGAAGACGGTGAAGGGCAGGTCGGCGGCGGCGGCATCGCGCAGCTTAGGCAGGCCCGCGTCTCCGGTGAGCTCCGCAGGCAGCGGACGCACGATCCGCTCGGCCTGGGCATCGAGGGCGTCGGGGTCGTACCGCCAGCGAGGGCCGTCGAAGGTCCTTCCGGCGCGGGCGGCGGCACCAAGCCGCAGCAGGTCGCGGACGGCGGCGACGACCGTCTCGCGTGCGGGCACATCGAGGGGGGCGAGCTCGACGCTGATGCGCACCCCGTCCGACAGCAGGTCCCTGCCCTGCACCCGCCCCGATGTCTCGACCGGACGTGCCGCGCGGCGCGGCGTCCGCGCCGGCACCGCGCCGGCCTCCTCGTCACGTGCGATGACCATTCTCAGACCATCTCCCGGGCCGTCTGCAGATCGGGGGCGAACTCCAGCGGCAGGTCGAGGTCCGCCAGCCACGTCGCGGCGTAGCTCGTGAGCTTGCCGTTGGCGTTGTCGATCGCGATGACCCGCCGGCCCATCTGCAGCGCGATCAGCATGGCGTGGAGGCGATCGGTGACGATCGTCTCGCCGGGGGCGAGGAGGGCCACGCCCGTGGCCAGGCGCGTGGCGGCATCGGCGAACCAGCGGTCGGTGGTGCGGTTCATCCCGCGGGTCACGGCACCTTCGACGACGGTGCGGCGCGCGCGGCGGCGGAGGCGATCGGCGAAGGTCATCGCCGGCCAGTCCACGGCTTCGGCCCCGGTGCCCGGCGGCAGAGCGCTCTCATCGTCTCGGCGCAGCAACTGGACCACCGGGCGCGTCGGGGCGGCGGCGTGAAGTCGCCCCAGCATGTGCACGCTGTCCGGCGCCAGCGTCACATCGGCGACGAGGTCGCGCACCGCCGCGAGCGAGGCGGTGTCGCGCACCGCCAGGCGCAGCCGCGGCCGCGACGCCATGCGGCTGGCGAACTGCGTGCGGTCCGATGCCG
>NZ_JANJFJ010000273.1:0-5922 GCF_024626565.1 Microbacterium sp. zg.Y909 | reverse complement strand
TCGGTCTTTCGTCATGGGAGCGGCCACCCCAAATGAAAAGACCGCCCCGCGGGCGGTCTGTCGTCACACGAACCCACCGCCTATGCGGTGAGCCACCAGGTGAGGTTCGCGGACATGGGGCCGAAACTACCACACGGCCGCCCGTGAGTGCCGTTCGGCCCCTCTCCAGGTCGCCCGGCGTAGGGTGGAAGCGTGCCAGCAGTCAACCTCGGGATGCCGCGTGTGCCGGAGCTTCTCGCCCCGCGCCGCAAGAGCCGTCAGATCCGCGTCGGGAAGGTCCTCGTCGGTGGGGACGCGCCCGTGAGCGTGCAGTCGATGACGACCACCAAGACCACAGACATCAACGCGACGCTCCAGCAGATCGCCGAGCTCACGGCATCGGGCTGCGAGATCGTCCGCGTGGCGGTGCCCAGCCAGGATGACGCCGATGTGCTGCACATCATCGCGAAGAAGAGCCAGATCCCGGTCATCGCCGACATCCACTTCCAGCCGAAGTACGTCTTCCAGGCGATCGACGCCGGGTGCGCGGCGGTGCGGGTGAACCCCGGCAACATCCGGCAGTTCGACGACAAGGTCGGCGAGATCGCCAAGGCGGCGAAGGATGCCGGCGTCTCGCTGCGCATCGGCGTCAATGCCGGATCGCTCGACCGTCGTCTTCTCGAGAAGTACGGCAAGGCCACGCCGGAGGCTCTCATGGAGAGCGCCGTGTGGGAGGCGAGCCTGTTCGAGGAGCACGACTTCCACGATTTCAAGATCTCCGTCAAGCACAACGACCCCGTGATCATGGTCAAGGCCTATCGGCTGCTGGCCGAGCGGGGCGACTGGCCGCTGCACCTCGGCGTGACCGAGGCGGGGCCGGCCTTCCAGGGCACGATCAAGAGCGCCACCGCCTTCGGCATCCTGCTCTCCGAGGGGATCGGCGACACCATCCGCGTCTCGCTGTCGGCGCCTCCGGCCGAAGAGGTCAAGGTCGGGCACCAGATCCTGCAGTCGCTGAACCTGCGCGAGCGCAAGCTCGAGATCGTGTCGTGCCCCTCGTGCGGCCGAGCCCAGGTCGACGTCTACACGCTCGCCGACAACGTCACCGAGGGCCTCAAGGACATGACCGTGCCGCTGCGCGTGGCGGTCATGGGCTGTGTCGTCAACGGCCCGGGCGAGGCCCGCGAGGCCGACCTCGGCGTGGCATCCGGCAACGGCAAGGGCCAGATCTTCGTCAAGGGCGAGGTCATCAAGACCGTGCCCGAGGCCGACATCGTGCAGACCCTCATCGAAGAGGCGAACCGCCTCGCCGCCGAGATGGGGCCGGCCGCACCGCTCGGCACCGCGCAGGTGGTCACCGCCTGAGAACGGCCCGTCATCCCCTTCGTCAGTGCAGGGCGCCGCCGGGCGCCGCCACGTCGGCGGGAGTGGCCAGCGCCGTCCGCACGGTGATGAGCAGCGCCTGCGCGATTTTCTCCAGCGGCAAGGAGGGCTCACCCTCGCCGTCCGCCCACGGTACGTGCACGAAGCCGGCTCGCATCCCGGGCCGCCGTGCCGCTTCATGCAGGGCCACGAACATGGCGTGGTTGCAGACGAACGTGCCGGCGGAGTGGGATACCTCGACGGGGATGCCGGCGGCCGCCACCGCGTGAGCGATGGCCTTCACCGGCAGGGTCGAGAAGTACGCGGCGGGCGCCCCGGGGATGCTCGGTTCGTCGACCGGCTGCGCGCCGTCGTTGTCGGGGATCCGCGCGTCGATGAGGTTCACGGCGATGCGCTCGATTCCGACGGCACTGCGGCCGCCAGCCAGCCCCGACGCGATGACGAGGTCGGGGGAGTGCGTCGCGATGAGCTCCCGCAGCCGCGATGCGGCGCCTGCGAAGGTCACCGGGAGCACGTCGGTCACGAGCTTCTCCGGGCCCTCCCAGAGATCGGCGGCCAGATGCACCGCCTCCGCGCTGGGGTTGACGGCGGCATCGGCGAAGGGCTCGAACCCGGTCAGCAGCACGGTGGACACGCCTCCAGCGTAGGTGAGCACCGCGGGTCGTCACGGCGCAGGACGCATACCGTGCGCGCGATGGCGTGAACCGATCGTTGCGCGTTTCGCTGAACCGCTGCGGCCGTCCCCGGAACAGGAAGTCTCCGCGGCACAGGACGTTCCGCGCCGGATCTTCCTGTTGCGGTGAGTTCTCCTGTTTAGCGGCGGACTATCCCCGCGCGCTCGCGTGAGAACCACGCCGGGGCGACGTAGAGCAGCCGCAGCACCGGCACCCGCGCGACCCCGGCGGCGATCACGAGGCTCAGCGGGATCACGACCGCCGTCATCAGGATCGGCATCACGGGACGCAGCGCCGCGAGCGCAGGGGCATCCGCGAACGGCATCAGGATGCTGGTGAACGTCGACAGCAACAGGATGTGCGTGACGTACACCTGCAGCGTGCGCTGCCCCAGGTGCTCGAGCGGACGCGACAGCGCCGTGCCGACGAGGTTGCGCGCCAGGCACATGCCGAACGCGACGGCGAGCAGTCCCACCGGGATCGCAGTGACGGCATCCATCAACCAGCCCGTCGCGCCGCGCAGCACGATGGATGCCGCGAACAGCAGAAGCAGCGCCGCGGTGGCAGCCCACCGGCGGCGGTGGACGGCGTGGATGATCGACTGTCGAAAGTGCAGCCCGATGAGGAAGAAGACGAAGTACTTCGCGATGCCGTCGTATGCGACGTTGTGAAACGTCACGCCGCCGTACATGACGGTCGCCGCGAGGGCGGCGACACCGAGGGCGACCCAGCGGTTCACCCGGCCGTCCAGCGCCTTGGCCGCGATGAGGAACAGCGCCAGCGCGAACAGGAACCACAGCCCGTTCGAGGGCCGCACCACCGACAGCACGAAGTCCGTCCAGCTGGACTGGTTGAGGTCGATCGGCTCCGGCACCACCTGGTAGTAGGCGAAGCGCAGCACCGTCCACACCAGGAACACCCACACCAGCACCGCCAGCCGGGTGCGCCACAGCTGCGGCCACGAGCGCCGCACCGCCCCGACGGCGAGCATGCCCGCGACGAGGAAGAACAGGGGCATGCGCAGCAGGGCGAACACCAGGTTCAGCGGCTCCCACCACGGCGAGGCGAGGGCGGTGGGCCCCGTAAACATGCCGGCGTGGAAGAGCACCACCAGGACGATCGCGATGCCGCGGGCGCCGTCGAGCCAGGTCACGCGACCGCTCACGGGACGATCTCCTCGGTCTGGTCCGCGGGCGTGTACGCCATCCAGTCGATGACCATCCTGTTCACCTCGGGGGTCGTGGCATCCGGGTCACCCGGCCAATCGCCGCCGACGGCCAGGCTGAACAGCACATGCATCGGCTCGTCGAAGACCCAGCGACCGGTCAGTGGCACGTCCCACTCCTCGACGTCCATCACGACCTGGTCGTCGATCGCGAGGATGATGCGGCCGGGGCGCTTCTCGACCGTGTAGACGTGGAAGTCGTCGGCGAGAGGAGCCGGCTGGTCGACGCCCTCGTTGAGGGCCCAGTGCTTGGTCCAGCCGATCGGCCCGTGCAGGTGGTGACGACTGCGGGAGGTGTCGTTGGGCGTCTCGATGATGTCGACCTCGCCGGCGTTGGGCCAGCCCACCCGGTCGATGTTGTCGCCGAGCAGCCAGAATGCCGGCAGCAGGCCCTGGGCTTCGGGCAGCTTCACCCGCGCCGAGAGCTGCCCGAAGGTGAACGACCACTTCTTGTGGCTCGTGATGCGCCCGGAGGTGGGCGTGCTGCCGTCGGCGGGCACGGTCGCCGTGATGACGAGGTTGCCTTCGCCATCCAGTGCGACGGCGTCTTCGGTGTACTCCTGGATTTCGTTGTTGCCCCACCCGCCGCCGCCGGTCTGGATGTTCCAGAAGGCGGGATTGGGCTTGCTGCCGGCCGGTCCGTCGAAGTCGTCGAAGAGCGGTTCGCTGTCGCCGTAGCGCGGCGTGAGGAACGAGAACCCGGTGAACCACCAGAGCCCGCCGACCACCAGGACGATCACGAGGATCGCCGAGGGGATGCCGAGGGTGAGCCACCTGCGGCGGCGGGTGCGGCGCGGCGCGGCGCTCGGAGCGGGCGCGGTGTCGGTGACGGTCACGGCAGCAGTCCTTTCGGGTCACGGCGCAGCAACTCGGTCGCGGCGGTGATGGTGTCGCGGTCGTACAGCGAGCCGTCGAAGCTGACAGATATGTGCAGGCGTCGTCTGAGCACGGCCGTGAGGGCGGTGATGCCGTTGCGCCCTGCAGGATCGACCGATACCCGAACGACGCCTTCGCCCGTCCAGGGGAGAGGCTCGAGCGCGCGGAGAAAGCCCATGTCGCTGACGATCGGCTTCGCAGCCGCCGGGACCTGAGACGGGCCGGACCGCTGCCAGCCGCGGGTGAGCAACCCGGCGGCGAGGGCCGCAAGAGGTCTCCCGACGTGCAGGTCGCGGGTGAAGCGTGCTCCGGCGGCATCCAGCCCTGGCGTGAGGTCGACCGGATGCCCGACGACGAAGTTCGCCAGTGTCGACCGCCCCGACGGCAGGTAGCGGCGCAGGTCCACCAGCAGCGAGCCCTCGTCCATCACCGGCACGCCCACCCGGTCAAGCGCCTCCCGGAGCGCGAACATCATCGCCAGGGTCGGGGGGACTCTGCCCCGGCTCCAGGCCGCCAGCTCCCGGTAGGTCTGGGCCTCCATCGTTCCGGTGACGAGGTCCAGCGACCTGCGCTGCGCATCGACGGTCGGTCCGGCGTACGGGGTGCGGCGCTGCGCCATGCGGTCACGGACGACCGCTCCCGCCCGGCCGGGGTGCCGCAGGAACGTCGCGGCCAGTGCCGAAGGCAGCGGGTCCACGTCCGGGCCCGAAGTGAAGACGCCCGGTGCTTTCCGTCCGGTGAGCGCTCCCGCTGTCAGCATGACGCTCAGAAAGCCGTCGCCCAGGCGGTGGTCGATGCACAGCGATGCCCGGTCCTCGCCGAGGAAGACGGTGAAGGGCAGGTCCGCGGCGGCGGCATCGCGCAGCTTCGGCAAGCCCGCGTCTCCGGTGAGCTCCACGGGCAACGGACGCACGATCCGCTCGGCCTGGGCATCGAGGGCGTCGGGGTCGTACCGCCAGCGAGGGCCGTCGAAGGTCCTTCCGGCGCGGGCGGCGGCACCAAGCCGCAGCAGGTCGCGGACGGCGGCGACGACCGTCTCGCGTTCGGGCACATCGAGGGGGGCGAGTTCGACGCTGATGCGCACCCCGTCCGACAGCAGGTCCCTGCCCTGCACCCGCCCCGATGTCTCGACCCGACGTGCCGCGCGGCGCGGCGTGCGCTCCGGCACCGCGCCGGCCTCCTCATCACGTGCGATGACCATTCTCAGACCATCTCCAGGGCCGTCTGCAGATCGGGGGCGAACTCCAGCGGCAGTTCGAGGTCCGCCAGCCACGTCGCGGCGTAGCTCGTGAGCTTGCCGTTGGCGTTGTCGATCGCGATGACCCGCCGGCCCATCTGCAGCGCGATCAGCATGGCGTGGAGGCGATCGGTGACGATCGTCTCGCCGGGGGCGAGGAGGGCAACGCCCGTTGCCAGGCGCGCGGCGGCATCGGCGAACCAGCGGTCGGTGGTGCGGTTCATCCCGCGGGTCACGGCACCTTCGACGACGGTGCGGCGCGCGCGGCGGCGGAGGCGATCGGCGAAGGTCATCGCCGGCCAGTCCACGGCTTCGGCCCCGGTGCCCGGCGGCAGAGCGCTCTCATCGTCTCGGCGCAGCAGCTGGACCACCGGGCGCGTCGGGGCGGCGGCGTGAAGTCGCCCCAGCATGTGCACGCTGTCCGGCGCCAGCGTCACATCGGCGACGAGGTCGCGCACCGCCGCGAGCGAGGCGGTGTCGCGCACCGCCAGGCGCAGCTGCGGCCGCGACGCCATGCGGCTGGCGAACTGCGTGCGGTCCGATGCCGC
>NZ_JANJFJ010000272.1:0-5947 GCF_024626565.1 Microbacterium sp. zg.Y909 | reverse complement strand
CCACCCTCCAACGTCCGGGAGGGCGCTGTCGCTAGGGTGGAACGGTGACGGACCAGCCCGACCTCTCCACGACCGCCGGCAAGATCGCCGACCTGCGCGACCGATACCAGGAAGCGGTCCTCGATGCCGAGGCCGCCGCGCGCGACAAGCAGCACGCGAAGGGCAAGCTCACCGCCCGTGAGCGCATCGAGCTGCTGGTGGACCCCGGCTCCTTCGTCGAGTTCGACGAGTACGTCCGCCACCGCACCACGGCGTTCGGGATGGACCGCTCCCGCCCCTACGGCGACTCGGTCGTCACCGGCACGGGCACCATCCACGGCCGCACCGTCGCCGTGTACGCCCAGGACTTCTCGACGTTCGGCGGCTCCCTCGGCGAAGTCGCCGGCGACAAGATCATCAAGGTGATGCAGTTCGCCCTGCGCGGCGGCATGCCCATCATCGGCATGCTCGACTCCGGCGGCGCCCGCATCCAGGAGGGCGTGGTGGCCCTCGGCAAGTACGGCGAGATCTTCCGCCTCAACACCGCCGCCTCCGGCGTGATCCCGCAGATCTCGATCATCATGGGTCCCGCCGCCGGCGGCGGTGTACTCCCCCGCGCTCACGGACTTCGTGATCATGGTCGACAAGACCAGCCAGATGTTCGTCACCGGCCCCGACGTCATCAAGACCGTCACCGGCGAGGACGTCGGCATGGAGGAGCTGGGCGGAGCACACACCCACAACACCCGCTCGGGCGTTGCCCACTACCTGGCCGAGGACGAGGACGACGCCCTCGACTACGCGCGCACCCTCATCGGCTTCCTCCCCGACAACAACATGGCCGAGCTCCCCGCGTACGAGCACGGGTTCGAGTGGGAGACGACGGATGCCGACCGGTCCCTGAACGCGATCATCCCGGATTCCGCCAACCAGCCGTACGACATCCACCAGGTCATCGGTCACCTCGTCGACGGCGGTGACTTCCTCGAGGTGCAGCCGCTGTTCGCCCCGAACATCGTCATCGGCTTCGGTCGGATGGAGGGCCGCACGGTGGGCATCATCGCCAACCAGCCGTCACAGATGGCCGGGACGCTCAACATCGAGGCAGGTGAGAAGGCGAGTCGGTTCGTGCGGTTCTGCGATGCGTTCTCGGTGCCGATCGTGACGCTCGTGGACGTGCCCGGCTACCTTCCCGGCACCGACCAGGAGTGGACGGGCGTCATCCGCCGCGGGGCGAAGCTGCTGTACGCCTATGCAGAGGCCACGGTGCCTCTCGTGACCGTGATCCTGCGCAAGGCCTACGGCGGCGCGTACATCGTGATGGGCTCCAAGCAGCTGGGCGCAGACATCAACCTCGCCTGGCCGACGGCCGAGATCGCGGTGATGGGCGGCCAGGGCGCGGTGAACATCCTGTACCGAGGCGAGATCAAGCGGGCCGAGGAGGCCGGCGAGGACGTCGCCGCGGTGCGTGCGCGCCTCGCATCGGAGTACACCTACAACGTCGCCTCCCCGTTCCTCGCCGCCGAGCGCGGCGAGCTTGACGGCGTCATCGAGCCGGCTCAGACCCGCGTCTCGGTGGCCAAGGCGCTGCGGTCGCTGCGCGGCAAGCGCGCGAGCCTGCCGCCGAAGAAGCACGGGAACATCCCGCTGTGAGCACGCCCGACCCCGACGAGGCCCGCATCCGCGTCGACGTGCGCCGCGGCAGTCCCAGCGAGGAGGATCTCGCCGCGGTGGTCGCCGTGGTCACCGAGGCCTACGCCCGCGAGGCGGCCGACGCCGTCATCGACGACCCGCCGGTGCGACCCGGGTGGGAACGCGCCGCACGCGGACTGCGCCGACCGCTGGATCGGCAGTCCGGGTGGCGCAGCGCCCTGCGATGAGTGCGCACGTGTCCCCCAAAGTACCTACAGACAGGTTCGGTCGCCGCGACGGATACTGATCCTGCTGAACGCAATTCTGCGTCCGCCGGATCGCTTCGTTTCATCGAACGCGTGGCCCGGCCCCGCGGAGAGGTTTTCGGGTAACCGCTCCGCACACGGCGAGGGGCGGGCGGCTTCGCCGCCCCTCGCCGCTCTACCTTCCCGCCCCCGCGGACCGCTTCTCGGCGTCCGGGGCCGGCACGGGCAGGGCGATTTCGCGCCAGAGGTCCACGGTATCCTCGCCGTCCTCGCGCGAGCGGCCGACGACGGTGACGGCGACCGTCTCATGCGGAGCCGTCCGGATGTAGATGCGCTCGGACTGCGCGTCGCGCAGCACGTCGGCCAGTTCCGCGCGCACCGCTCGCAGTCCCCGCTCGCCGAGACCGTCCAGCCCCCCTTCGTCGAGCACCGTGACGTTCGCACCGCGCTGCCGCGCGGCTTCCAGCACGCCCCGCACGTCGTCATCGAGCAGCCGGCGACCGCGCAGCTCGTCACGGACCCGGCCTTCGGCCAACCGGGCCAGCTCACGCTCGTGGGTGTCGAGGTCGCCGCCCGCGGCGATGGTGCGGGCGAGCACGGGCCCGGCGACGGCGAGCGCCCGCTGCACCTGCACGCGGCGCTCGCGCTGACGACCAGCCTGCGACGCCAGCCACTCCGACGCCGCACGCTGCAGGCGGGTCAGCTGGGTGCTCTCGCGCGAGGCCCGGTCGGTCGACCACATCAGCAGCTGCGCCATCGCCGTCCACACGATCGAGCCGACGAGCCCGACCGAGAGCACAGGCAGCAGCCCGATCCAGACGGCGCCCTGAAGCGTCAGCAGCGCGATGCCGGTGGCGGCCACGACGGGACGCCGCCGCACCACGACGATCACCATGAGCGCGCCGATCGCGCCGATGGTCCAGGTGGCGTAGGGCTGGGTGCGCCCGGCCTCATCGACGCTGGCCCACACGACGCTCGGAACGATTGCGGCGGTCAGGAGCGCAAGACCGGCCACCCACGCGGGGAGGAGCGTCGGCCCACCCACCCCGGTGGTCATGCCCGTGTCATCGACGAGGCCGCGTTGCAGCGCCTCTCCGCTGCGCTGACCCCAGAAGATGCTCAGCCACGACGTCGCCAGGTACAGCGCGACGGCGCCGGCGGTGGCGGCCCAGTGGTCGGCGAAGCCCCCCTCCCACCACTGCCAGCCGATGCCGAGGTAGGCGGTGAACGCCACGCCCAGCGCCGACAGCACGATCCGGGGTCGCAATCTCATGACGCCGGCTCCCATTCCAGGACGACGCTGGTCCCCTCGCCGGTGGGTGACACGCGTGCGCGTCCCCCCACCGCGGCGACCCGGGCGTAGATCGACGCCCGGATGCCGAGCCTATCGTCGGGGACTGCCCCCAGGTCGAACCCCGTACCGGCGTCGCGGACGGTGATGCGGATGCCGCCGCTCTCGGCGCCGTCGTCGACCGTCACCGCGAGGCCGGCCGAGGCGGCGTGCTCGACGGCGTTCGCGACGGCCTGCGTGGCGGCGAGCACGAGCGCCCGTCCGACGCGACCGGGCACGGTGACAGCGTCGTCGGCGAGGGAGCGCTGCACCAGCAGATCCACACCGACCTCCTGCGCCGCGCGCTGCAGTCGCTCGATCAGCTCATTGACCGAGACCGGCGCGTCAGGTCCCTCGCCGGCATCCTGCTCGGTGTTCGCCAGGCGGGTGAGCGCCTCGCGCGCCATGGCCACCGCCAGCGCCTGCTCACGCGGCGTCTCCGCCCGCTCCGCGGCGATGAGGGCGGCCAGCACGCTGTCGTGCATGAGCGCGGCGACGGCGATGCGCTCATGTTCCGCAGCGTCGGCGGCGGCGGCGGCGGCGTACGAGGCAACCGCCTCTGCCCGCGCCTCGTCGACGTCGGTGGCGACGGCACGGTAGACGCGGTCAAGCGTCAGCAGCACCGAGCCGAGGATGATGGCGTAGATGACGTCGAGTCCCACGGGGGCAGCGGCATCCGGCGCGAAGTCGAACTGCGCCCATCGCACGATGCCGTACTCGACCGGCACCATCACCGTCCACACCAGCTGCAGCGGCAGCGGGAAGGACAGCACGGCCGCGACCGTCGCCACATTGAGCAGCAGCCAGATCCACGGTCCGTCCGAGGGCGAAGTCGGCGTGCCCGCCACCGCGAGCGGCCACGCGAGCAGGGCCAGCGGGTAGGCGACGGCGAAGACGCCCGCGGTCAGGCGCACCTGGCGCCCCACGAGGCAGCCGATGATCATCGCCGCCAGGGGGACGAACACCAAGACCATGAGCGCAGTGCGCCACTCGGGCTGTTCGGCCGTGGAACCGAGTGCGGTCAGGAGTGAATGAACGCCCAGGGCGATGCTGCCTGCGCCGACCGCGAGCGCGGTGAAGCGCTCGACGCGCGCCCGGGTGAACGTCGCCATCCCCGCGATCGTGTCGGCCGTGTGCGGAAAGGTGCCGTGTGCGTCGGCCAGCACGCGGCGACCGGCTTCAGACTGCACCGGGGGACTCTGTGGGTCGGGTCAGGAGTCCGTCTTCCATCGCGCGGCGGGCCAGGTCCACCTTGGTGGGCGCAGGGCGACCCACCTCGACGTACTTGTACCTCACTCGCGTGATGTTCTCCTTGGCCGTCGAGTACGCCACCCCCAGGCGGTCCGCGACGACCTTCAGCGGAAGACCCGCAGCGTAGAGCCTCAGCACGTCCCGCTCGCGGGCGGACAGCTGGGCGTCGGCGAAGGCCCGGTCGCCCTCAACGGCGCTGGCCCACTCCACGTTGTCCAGGTGCTGTCCGTCGGCCACGGTGCCGATCGCCTCGACGACCTCGTCGATGCGGCTGGCCTTGCTGATGACCCCCGCAGCTCCCGCGGCGAGCGCCTCCCGCACGGTGGCCGCACGGTCCGCGACGCTGTGGATGATGACGCTCGAGCCGTCGCGCACCAGGCGCGTGACGTTCTCGGTGACCGTGGTGCCGTCGCCCAGCGTCAGGTCGAGCACGACCACATCCGCCGGCGACTGGCGGCTGTACAGCCGCCAGTCGAGGTACTCCGTGACGGTGCTCCCCGAGAAGACGACGTCCTGCGCGCCGGAGCGCAGGCACGCCGCTTCGAGCCCGAGGCGCACCGACTCGTGGTCGTCGATGAGGGCCACCCGGATCATGGTCGCCATGCTACCGCCGCGGCTCTTCGCGGATGAGCGTCGCCACGGCCTCGACGTGATGCGAGTGCGGAAAGAGGTCGAGGCCGTCGATGCGGGATGCCGCATACCCGGCATCCCGGAAGGTTGCGACATCGCGCGCCAGCGCGACGGGATCGCACGCCACGTAGACGATGGTCTGCGGGGCGAGGGCTGCCAGCGCCTGCACCACCTCGCGCCCGGCGCCGGAGCGCGGCGGGTCGAGGACGACGACACCGCGGGCCAGCCGATCCCGCTCACGCGGCGAAGCCTCGGCGCCCCACCGCGCGACCCATCGGTCGACCCGGCCGGTCTCGGCGCGGGCGCCGACCCATTCGGAGAGGTTCTCGCCGGCGTGCTCGGTCGCGCGGGAGTCGGACTCGACGCTGATGACGCGCGTACGGGGTCCGCCGATGTCCCCGAGCGCCGCGGCGAACAGGCCCACGCCGCCGTAGAGGTCCAGGTGCAGCGCCTCGGGGTCGAGCCCTTCGGGGTGCGCCTCATTCAGATGCTCGGAGACGACCTGCGTCAGCGCGCGGGCGGCGAAGCGGTGCACCTGCCAGAACCCGCCGGCGTCGACGCGGAACTGGCGCCCCGCGACCTCTTCCACGATCACTTCGCGCAGCGGATTGGCCCCCGTCGCCCTGTTCCCCGTCGGCGTCGCGCCGCGGGGCCGGCGCCCACCGGCACGGTGGTGGTGCTCGGGGCGGGGCAGCACCCGCACACGCCCGTCTGCGGGCAGCACGAGGTCGATCCGCCCCGGCGCCACGCCCTTCAGCTCCAGGGCCACACGCGCGAGGTCGGGGGCGGCGAGCGGGTGGTCTTCGACCGTCACCACGCGGTGGCTGCGCGCCGCGTAGGGTCCGACGCGGCCATCGGC
>NZ_JANJFJ010000271.1:0-5985 GCF_024626565.1 Microbacterium sp. zg.Y909 | reverse complement strand
CGGGCGACGTCATCGACTTCTGGCGGGTGGAGACGGTCGAGGAGGGCAGCATGCTGCGCCTTCGCGCCGAGATGAAGGTGCCGGGAAGGGCGTGGCTCGAGCTGCGGGCGACCGAGGCCGATGGCGGTTCGCGCTACGACCAGCGCGCAGTGTTCTTTCCGCGGGGGCTGGCGGGACGGCTGTACTGGCTCGCGGTGCTGCCCTTCCACGGCTTCGTCTTCCGGGGCATGGCCAACCGCATCACGGCCACTGCCGAGGCCGAGTCAGCGGGGCGGGGACAGGTTGCGGGCGCCCTCTGACGGCCTTGGCGCCCCGGGCGATCGCCTGGCGCCGGGGCCGGCGGACCCGCCCGGTCAGGACGCCGTGCGATGGGCGCACGCCTCGGCGAACGCCGTGATCGCCTCGACCGCCCCCCGCGTGTCCGCGGGTGTGCCGCCCGCCCGTCCGGCCACCAAGCCCGCCACGAAGGCGCTGAGCGGCGCGGCCTGAGCCGAGGCCGCGGCGGTCGTGTCGTCGGCGAGGTCGAGCAGCAGCGCGACGGGTATGTCGTCGGCGACGAGGTCGAAGCGCTCGCAGAGAGCTTTCGCCCACTCGTTCGCAGCGTCGGTCGGAAGGATGCGATCGCTCACGACGTGACCTCCTCGGCGGCTCGGCGGCGAGCCATGGGTGTGATCCTCGCACGCGTCGGCGCGCGTGTGGCGCCCATCGTCGAATCCACGCCGTGCCAGGATGATCCCGTGACCACGATCCGCCCCTACCGCCGCGGCGACGAGGCTGCGCTCGCCGAGATCTGCCTGCGCACGGCGGATGCCGGCGCGGATGCCACCGGCGTCTTCGCCGACGACGACCTCTGGGCCGAGGTGTTCGTGCTGCCGTACGTCGCGCGGCATCCGGAGTTCGCCTTCGTCGTCGAGACCGACGACGGACGCGTCGTCGGATACGCCGTCGCGACCCCTGACACCCGCCGGTTCGAGGACTGGTTCGCCACCGAGTGGTGGCCGCAGTTCGCCGAGCGGTGGCCGCGGCCCCAGACCGAGCTGACCCGGCAGGATGGCACGCTCCTCTACGCCTATGGCCGTCGGGCGGGGGCGGAGCCGTATGGCGACACCCACCCCGCCCACCTGCACATCGATCTGCTCCCCGAGGTGCAGGGGCAGGGGTGGGGGCGCCGATTGATCGACACGGTCGTCGCGGCGCTGCAGGCCGAGGGAGTACGCGGGCTGCATCTGGTCGCCTCCGCCGAAAACGCCGGGGCGCTGGCGTTCTACGACCGCCTCGGGTTCACCCGCATGCCGTCGCACGAGGGAGTGCAGGCGTTCAGCCGCGACCTCTGACGATCGAGGCGATGCCGGCGATGGGGAGAAGTCCCCATCGCGCCCCCCGGCTCGACGATGATGCACTGGATGCCAGGAGGAACGCGATGACCGCCGCCACTGTGCGCCCCACTGAAGAGTGGAACTCCGCGGATGCCTGGGCGGCACTGCACCACGCCGAGACCTCGCCTCACGACCTCGCGTCGATCGCGGGTGCCTTTCCGCACTACGCCGAGCAGATAGCCCGACATCCCCGGGCCTATCCGGCCCTCATCGAATGGGCCGGGGTCGTCGCCGTGGGGCGGCGCACGACGCCGGGCGGGCGCGATTCGACCAGTGCCGGGACCACCGACGTTCTTGCGGCGGGACGCCGCGAGTCCGGCGCGCATCCGCTGGCCTTCTCGGGCGACGCCGACGCGTGGCGCGCGGCGGTGGCCGCGGGTGCCGCACTCACGCAGGGCGCAGAGCGGCCGGTGGGGGTGCGCGTGGATCGCGCCTCCGAACGCGTCCGGTGGACGCCCGGCGCCCCGGCCGAGTCCTTCGCGCCCGTCGCGGCCGTCGCCGACCCGGCCGCGTCGCCCTGGTGGGCCGACGTCACACCGCGGGCGGCCCCCGCGCTCCCTGCCTCCATCGCCCTCGCTTCCCCATCTGCGATGTCCTCATCGCACGATGAGCCCGCATCGGCGGCGGACGCCGCGGCGGGTCCTGCCACGGCATCCCCGGCCGTGGGCGGCGATCAGCCAACGGGCGCGGTCAACGGCAAGGCGCTGCTCGGGTTCGTGTTCGCCTTCGTGCTGGCGCCGCTGGGCATTGTGTTCGCCCACCTGGCGCTGCGAGAGATCGGCCGCACCGGCGAGGCCGGGCGTGGCTACGCGCGCGCGGGCATCGCAATCGGGTACACGGTCGTCACGCTGATCGCGGTCGCCGCCGGCATCGCGCTGTCGGTCGTGCTGTCCGGCTGAGGCCCCGTCACCACGCCCGGCCCGCGTCGAGCCGCACCGTGCGGTCGACGAGCCCTTCGGGCACCTCCACGTGCGAGATGAGCACCACGGCCTGGTCGGGAGAAACCGCCTGCAGCAGGTCGGTGAGGAGCGCGTCGGATGCCGCGGGGTCCACGCCCGCGGTGGGTTCGTCGAGCACGAGCACCGGGAAGCCGTGAAGCAGGGCGCGCGCCAGTGCGATGCGCTGTGCCTGGCCCCCGGAGACGAGCGCGCCGCGCTCGCCGACGCGGGCGTCGAGGCCGCCGCGCTCTGCCAACCACGGGCCGAGGCCCACGCGGGAGAGCACTGCGGTCAGCTCATCGTCGGTCGCGGTGTCGCGGGCGAAGAGCAGGTTCTGCCGGATGTCCTCGTCGAAGAGCATCGGCTGCTGCTCGCACAGGCCAACGGTCAGGCGCACGTCGTCCGGCGACAGATCGCGCACCGAGCGGCCCCCGATGTCGTAGGTGCCGGTGCAATCGAGGAAGCGCACGAGCACGTGGGCAAGGGTCGTCTTGCCGGCGCCGCTGGATCCGACGACCAGGACGCGCTCGCCCGGGCGCACGTCGAGGTCGACGCCGCTGAGGGACGGCGTCGCCGCGTCCGGCCACGTGGCCGAGACGTCGCGCAGCCGCAGCCCCTCGCCGAGGGCGGGCGCCTCGCCGGTCGCGGGCGGCGCATCGCGGACGAGTCCGGCGGGAATGTCGGCGGGCACGGATTCGGCGATGCGCTCCGCCGAGGCGTGCACCTGCCGCCAGGCAGCTGCGGCCAGCGGCACGGCGCCGAACACCTCGAACACGGCCATCGGCACGAGCACTGCCACCGCCAGCGCGGGGCCGCCGAGGGCGGCGGCATCCGGAGCCGTCACGGCGACCGCCAGGAGCGACGCCGCCCCCGCGAGCAGCGAGACGATGGCGGTCGTCGCCGCCTGGGCGCCGGCGCGGCGGACCACCGCGCCGCGGACGGCCGCGTCGGCCTCGGCGATGCGGGCGCGGCTCTCGGCCTCGGCGCCGTAGGCCAGCAGCACGTCGAGGCTTCCCAGGTGGTCGGTCACGGCGTCGGCCAGCCGGGCGCGCAACGGGGCGATGGCGCGTTCGGCGCGCCCGCCCGCGGCCCATCCCCAGAGCGTCGCGACCAGTGCGGCCACGATGAGGCAGGCCAGCAGGGTGAGGGCGGCGGGCCAGGACACGAATGCCACGAAGACGACGGCCGAGAGGGCCACGACAGCCGAGGCGACGAGTGGCTCCACCACGCGCAGCGGCAGGTTCTGCAACTCGTCGACGTCGTCGACGAGCGCTCCCAGCACCGAGCCGCGCCGCGTGCGGGTGAGCCCATCGGGGGCGAGGGGGATGAGGCGACGCACCAGCGCGGTGCGGGTGGTGGCGAGCTGGCGCAGCGCCGCGTCGTGCGAAGTGAGCCGTTCCAGGTAGCGGAAGGCCGCGCGCGAGAGCGCGAAGGCGCGCACCCCCACGACAGCGGCGGTGAGGTACATCACTGCGGGCTGCTCGCTGGCGCGGACGATGAGCCAGGCGCTGACGGCGAGGAGGGCCACCGCCGACGCCTCGGTGGCGAATCCCGATGCGGCCGCGCGCCAGAAGCGGCGGGCGGGCGGCATCGCGCCACGCAGCACGTCTGCGGCGGTGACGGGAGCGGCGGGCGGGGTCGCGGTCGTCGTCGTGGTCATGCCGGCACCTCCGCCGTCTGCAGGCGCACGACGCGGTCGGCGTAGGCCCGGGCGGTGGTGCGGTGCGAGATCAGCAGCACGGTGGCCCCGGCATCGGCGAGCCCTCGCAGGTTCTGCCACAGCACATCCTCGGTCTGCGCGTCCAGGGCCGCGCTCGGCTCGTCGAGGGCGAGCACGGATGCCGCACCGGAGAGGTACCGGTGGATCGCGCGCGCCACGGCGACCCGCTGCGCCTGCCCACCCGACAGTCCCGCTCCCTGTACGCCGAGCTCCCGCGCCGGATCGATGTCGACGGCGCCGGCCAGCGTGAGTGCCCGCGCCACCGTCGCGGGGTCGGGGGAGGGGGCGCCCAGTGCGACGTTGTCGGCGACCGTCCCCGAGATGAGGCCGGGGTGCTGGCCCGCCCACGCCATCCAGCGGTCAGGACGCAGGCCGGTGAGGGCGACACCGCCGAGCGTCGCCTCGCCGTCGAATTCGGCCGCGCCGCGGAGCGCCGCGAAGACGCTGGATTTTCCGGCGCCGCTCGGTCCTTCCAGCAGCACGAGCTCGCCGGCATCCGCCCGCAGATCCACGGGTGCAAGCGAGCGGTCGCCGTAGCGCACGCGCAGGTCGCGCAGCACGAGTGGACCGGATGCCGCACCGTCGGCCTCTGCAGCGGGTTCGGCTCCCGTCGGGCCCGCGGCCCCCGGCCGGTCAGCGCGGCGGGCGGCAGCCTCATCGAGCACCGCGAAGACGTCGTCGGTGGCGGAAACACCCTCGGCGGCGGCGTGGAACTGCACGCCCACCTGGCGCAGCGGCAGGTATGCCTCCGGCGCGAGCAGCAGCACGAAGAGGCCCACGAGCAGCGCCAGTTCGCCCTCGAGCAGGCGGAACCCGATGGACACCGCGATGATCGCCACCGACAGGCTGGCCAGCAGCTCCAGGGCGAACCCGGAGAGGAACGACACGCGCAGCACCCGCATGGTCTGGTCGCGGTAGCGCTCGGTGATGCGCTGGATCGACGCCACGGCGCGGTGCTGCCGGCCGAACACGGTGAGCGTCGACAGCCCCCGCACTGTGTCGGCGAAGCGGGCGGCCAGCTGCCGCAGGGTCTGCCACTGCTTGTCCTGCACCGCGCGGGTGGCCAGGCCGATGAGGATCATGAAGAAGGGGATGAGCGGAATGGTCAGCACCACCGTGAGGCCGGAGATCCAGTCCATCCACCACATCACGGCGATGATGAGCGGCGTCGCGATGGCCGTCTGCGCCAGCTGCGGAAGGTAGCGGGCGAAGTAGGCGTCGAGGGCGTCGAGGCCGCGCCCGGCGGTCAGGGCGAGGTGAGCCGAGTTGTGGCGGGCGAGCCAGCCGGGGCCGAGTTCGCCGACCGCCTCGACGAGGTTCGCGCGCAGCTGCGCCTGCACGCGCGCCGAGGCGCGGGCGGCGACCGTCTCACGCACCCACAGCAGCGCGGCGCGCAGGACGATGACCCCCGCGAGCGAGGTGAGGATGCCGGAGAGCTCGCCCCATGGCATCCCCTCGATCGCCCCGACGATCGCGCGGGTGAGCAGCCACGCGAAGGCGACGATGACGAGGGTCTGCGCGAGTCCGATCGCCGCGATCGCCGCGAAGAACGATCGCGACGCGCGCGTGTACTTCAGCAGCCGGGGGTCGAGGGGGCGGCCGCCGACGCGCGGTGGTGCGTCCGCGTCCTGCGAAGCCATGTATCGATCCTCCCACGCATGCCGCGCCCGGGCGGCGTGCCGATGACAACGGTCCGCCCCGGTCCGGCGCGCGAATCGCGCGGCGTGGGACCGGGGCGGCCGGGTTCAGTGGACTGCTGTGGCAGCCTTCTCGATCTCGGAGCGGGTGATCCGCTTGCGGAACACCCAGTAGGTCCAGCCCTGGTACAGCAGCACCAGCGGCAGGAAGATGACCGCGGCCCACGTCATGATCGTGAGCGTGTAGTCCGTGCTCGAAGCGTTCTCGATCGTCAGGTTGAACGCCGGGTCGATCGTCGACGGCATGACGTTGG
>NZ_JANJFJ010000270.1:0-6024 GCF_024626565.1 Microbacterium sp. zg.Y909 | reverse complement strand
TACGGAGTGGCGACGGCCGCCGACCTCGCGGACTACTGGCGCATCGCCGACCGCGCGAGCGTGCTGCGGGCCGTCGGCGATCTCGTCGATGACGGCACCCTGCGACCGGTGACGGTGGAGGGGTGGGAGTCAGCGGGCAGGCCGGCGAACGCGTGGCTGCATAGGGATGCCGCACTCCCCCGCCGCGTCGATGCCACTGCCCTCCTCACCCCGTTCGACCCGCTGGTGTGGTTCCGGGACCGTGCCGAGCGTCTGTTCGGCTTCGACTACCGCATCGAGATCTACACACCCGCGCACAAGAGGCGCTTCGGGTACTACTCGCTGCCCGTCCTCGTCGGCGACGACGTCGTGGGGCGCGTCGACCTCAAGGCCGACCGCCCGCGCTGCACCCTCCTGGTGCAGTCCGCCTGGTGGGAGCACGGCAGGCCTCCCGAGGCTGCCGACCGGCTGGCCGGGGAGTTGCGCGAGGCGGCACGCTGGCAGGGGCTCGAACACATCTCGGTGGGGCGGTGGGGCGACGCCGCAGACGACCTCGCCGCCGCCCTGGGAGGCGCGGCGCGACACGACCGCACGCTCGCACCGCCCTCGCCCGCCGTTACCGTGGAGGAGTGAAACGCACCACCGTCATCGCGATCGTCGCGGCATCCGCCGTGCTCGCCGTCGCCCTGGCGGCTCTGGTCTGGAACCTCGCCCGCCCCGGCTCGGCCGATGACGCGGCCGAGCGCTACCTGCGCGCACTCGCAGCCGGCGACGCCGACGCGATGCGCTCGCTGCTGCCGCAGGACGCGCTGACCGACACGCTGCTGGCGACGTTCGGTGCCGCCGACGCGTACGTGCAGGAGCCCGAGATCACCGACAGCGAACCCGACGGCGAGGTGACGACCTACCGGGCCTCCGTGCGGCTGCAGGGCGACGCCACGACGATCCGCTTCGCGCTGACCGATGACTCCGGAAGCTGGACGCTCACGGACGATTCCCTCGCGGTGATCGAGACGACCACGACGCTGGGCGAGGCGGTCGCCATCGGCGAGACGGTGCTGCCGCTGCACACGGACGGCGCGCAGGGCGCCGACGGTGCGCTCACCCTCCTGCCCGCCGTCTACACGGCGCAGGCGGCACCGACCGACTTGCTCGACGGCGATGCGACGTTCGCCGCCATCACCGATCGCTCCGCACCGGTCTCCATCGATGCGATGCTCGCCCCGGATGCCGCGGCGCGCGCTCAGCCGCAGCTGGACGCATACCTCGACGGCTGCGCCCAGGCGACGACCGAGGTGCCTCCGCGCTGCGGGCTGGCGATCCCTTGGGCCGCCGATCTTGCGGAGCTCACGGAGGTGAGCCTGCGCATCGAGGCATACCCCGCGCTCTCGATCGATCCCGCGACGCTGTCGTTCATCGCGGCCGACGGCGTCGTCGTCGCCACCGCTGTCGGCGTGGACCGGGGCGGCGCCACCGTATCCGCGACGTACCGCACTGACGCATGGACCGTGCGCGGCGCCCTGACGTTCACCGAGGGGCAGGCGCTGCTGACGGTCTTCTGAGGCGCGCCGGGCTTTCGTCGCCGGTCATTCCCAGCCGCGCAGCTCCAGGCCCAGCCACTCCGCGAGCGCTTCGACCTCCGTGGCCACCGCCGCCCGCGCCTCGTCGTCGAAGCCGCCGTCTTCGTGCACCGCGTTGACGTGCATCACGCCTGCGCGTCGGTCGGCGCGCGCATCCAGCTTTCCCACGAACCGGTCGCCGTGCAGGATGGGCAGCGCGAAGTAGCCCCACCGCCGGGTGGATGCCGGCTTGTACATCTCCAGCACGTATTCGTAACCGAAGAGCGTCCGCAGCCGGGCCCGATCGGCCACGAGTGCATCCAGGGGCGAGACGAGCACCGTGCGCCCGGCGAACACGGCGCAGTCCGAGAGCACCTCGGCATCCACCCGCCATGTCCCTTCGGTGTCCTCGACGACGGCCGCAACGCCCACCTCGTCGCCCGCGTCCTTCGCCCGTACGATGCCCTGCGCGGCCAGCCGCCGCTCGGCGAGTTCCCGCGCGGCGTCGGCGTCCGCAACGTCGGGCAGGTCCCCCGGGTAGACCCGCTCTGCGACGTCGAACAGCCGTCCCTTCGCGTCGCGCCCCCACACCGCCACGTCGCCACGGGAGAGGAGGATCTCGAGCATCTGCGTGGTGTTGCGGCTGTGCGTCCATCCCGTGGACTTCCACGACACCTGTGCGCCGTCGGGGATCTCCGCCGCATGCAGCGGCCCCTCTGCGCGCAGCCGGGCGAGCACCCCGCGGCGGAACTCGTCATTGGCGACCAGCCAGTCCCGCGTGCGGGGGTACTCGGGCCGGCGGGACATCGTGGCGCGGTACAGCGGCAGGTCGGACATCACGCGGCAGTACCCGTCCCACTCGAAAAGGTCCCGGTCGACCTCCACCGCCTGGCGCAGGTCGGAGGGCTGGTAAGGCCACCCCAGACGGCTGTACAGGATGTGGTCCGCGCTCGGCATGATCGCGGCCGTCGTGTCGACCGGCACGGCGGTCAGGGCGTAGACCGTCTCGACGATGGCCGCTGGGCGAGGCTCGCTCAGGAGCTGGGCCCGCACCGCCACACGGCGCGCGTCTCGCCGCGACAACCGCAGCGGGTCGGGCATGTCAGAACCGTCCGCCGATCGTCTGCAGGCGCTCGATGCGGTCGGGCAGGGGCGGGTGCGTCGCGAAGAGTCGGGTCATTGCGCCCGGGCGAAGAGGGTCGGCAAGCCAGAGGTGGGCCATCGACGTGTTGGCGCGCTGCAGGGGCTGCGCCGCATCGCCGATCTTCTCCAGCGCGGATGCCAGCGCGTCGGGGTCACGCGTCGTGAGCGCCCCCGTGACGTCGGCGAGGTACTCGCGCTGCCGCGAGATCGACGCCTGCACGACGGCGGCCACGAGTGGCGAGACGACGGCGGCGACGACGCCGAAGAGGAGGAAGATCAGCTGGGACTGGTTGTTGCCGCCCCGCCTGCCGCCGCCGAAGAACGCCATGCGCATCACGATGTCCGACAGCGCTCCCACTGCGACGACCAGGCCGAACACCACGAGCGAGACGCGGATGTCGTAGTTGCGGATGTGGGCCAGTTCGTGCGCGAGCACGCCTTCGAGCTCGCGATCCGTCAGCAGCTCGAACAGCCCGGTCGTGACCGTGATCGCGGCCTTGTCAGGCGTGCGCCCGGTGGCGAAGGCATTGGGGGCCGGATCGTCGACGACGTAGAGCCTCGGCATGGGGGTGCCGGTGGTGATGCAGAGGTTCTCGACGATGCGGTGAAAGCGCGGGGCGTCGGCCTGAGACACCTCCACCGCTCCCGAGAGGGCAAGGGCCTCGCGGTCGGCGGCGAAGTACTGCACCGTGGCGTAGCCCACGGCGAACACCAGCACGAACGCGGTGATCCACCAGTTGTTCCCCGCCAGCCAGCCGGCGAGAGCTCCCACCGCGGCGATCGCCAGCACGAAGCCGATCAGGATCAGCCACGTGTTGCGCTTGTTGCGGGCTATCGCGGAGTACACGGCGCGTTCGCCTCAACGTGCGCGCAAGAGCGATGCCCGTGCATGCGCGCTGCGAGGCATCGATCGATCTCGTGTCAGAACTGGACGCGCGGGGGCTCGGAGATGGCCGCGCCGTCGACGACCTCGAAGAACTCCCGCTCGTGGAAGCCGAGGTTGCGCGCGAAGAGGTTGTTCGGGAACACCCGGATCTTCGTATTGAGTTCGCGGACACCGCCGTTGTAGAACCGGCGCGAGGCCTGGATCTTGTCCTCGGTGTCGACGATCGACTGCTGCAGGTGCAGGTAGTTCTGGCTGGCCTGCAGCTGCGGGTACGCCTCGGCGACGGCGAACAGCGACTTCAGCGCCTGCTGCATGTGCCCTTCGGCCACACCGGCATCGGCGGGCCCGGTGGCGGAGAGCGTCTCGGCGCGCGCGCGGGTGACGTTCTCGAAGACCGCCTTCTCGTGCGCGGCGTAGCCCTTGACCGTCTCGATCAGGTTCGGCAGCAGATCGGCGCGACGTTTGAGCTGCACCGTGATGTCGCTCCACGCCTCATCGACGCGGACATTCAGCGCCACGAGCGAGTTGTACGTCGCCCACAGGTAGACGCCGACGACGACGACAAGCGCGACGACGATCAGTACCGGGATCAACCATTCCCACATGTGCTCCCGACTCCCCTCCGAGTTTCTCTCATCCTAATCGCACACGGGGAACCCGCTCGCGCACAGTCGCCCACTCCCAGTTTTTACCCACCCACGACGCGCTCGAGGTAGGCGTTGTGGAACATCCGCGTGGGGTCGAGCCGATCGCGCAGCGCGGTGAATTCGGCGAAGCGCGGGTAGCGCTGCCGCAGCTGCGCGGCATCCAGCCCGTGCATCTTTCCCCAGTGCGGTCGGCCCTCGTGGCGCAGCATGACCTGCTCCACGGCATCGAAGTACTCCGCCGGGTCCTCGCGCCAGTAGCGGTGCACCGCGATGTAGCCGGAGTCCCGCCCGGACGCCGTCGACAGCCAGAGCCCATCGGCGGCCGCGGTGCGCACCTCGATCGGGAACGACAGCCGCCATCCGCGATCGGCGATGAGGGCCCGCAGGTCGCCGAACGCCGCGGCCAGGCGATCCAGAGGCACGGCGTACTCCATCTCGCGGAAGCGCACCGTGCGGCGCTGGGTGAAGACGGCGTGGGACTCGTCGGTGTACTCGCGATCGCCGGTCAGCCGGGTGGCGAGCCGGTTGATCCCTGGCACGAGGGGCGGCGCGGCCAGACCGGCAGCACAGGTCACCCGATACAGCCCGTTGGCCAGCAGCGTGTCGTCGACCCAGCGTGCGGGGGCGGAGAGCCTCTGGCGCGGTGCGCTCTCGGGCAGCCGCGTATTGGTCTTCGTCAGCGCCATCTCGGTGTGCGGGAACCAGTAGAACTCGAAGTGGTCGACGTTCGCGTGTCGCATCGGCAGCGCCTCGACGACGGCGGCGAGCGGCTCGGGACGCTCGACGGCGTGCAGGACGAACGCCGGGACGCACTGCAGGGTGATGTCGACGAGGATGCCGAGGGCACCGAGCCCCAGGGCGACGGCGGGCAGCAGCTCGGGGTTCTCGTCGTCGTCGACGGTGAGCACCTCGCCGTCCGCCGTGACGAGCGTGGCCGCCACGACCTGCGTGGCGATGCCGCCGAAGCGGTCACCGGTCCCGTGCGTGCCGGTCGAAACGGCTCCGGCGATGGTCTGACGGTCGATGTCCCCCAGATTGGGCATCGCCAATCCGTAGGGCGCCAGCAGGCGCGGGATGCTGTGGAGCCGTGTGCCCGCCCGCAGTCGCACCCGACCACGCGCACGGTCCACCGAGACCAGGCCGCGCAGGTCGCTGAGATCGACCAGCACACCGGGTGCGACGGCGATCTCCGAGAAGCTGTGACCGGCCCCCACCGCCTTCACCCGCAGACCGTGGGCCGCCGCGGCCTGCACGCACCGGCGGACAGCCGCGACGGTTGCGGGGAACTCCACCCGCTGCGGGCGCACCTGCGCGCTGCGGCCCCAGTTGCGCCAGACGCCGCCGGGCCGGGTCACAGGAAGCTCATCCCCTCGCCCCGGTACGTGGGCATCTCCCCCACGATCCGGCCCCCGTCGATCAGGCGGTAACGGTCGACATGCTCGGCGAGCTCCCCGCTCTTGGCGTGACGGAACCACACGCGATCGCCGACCCGCAGGTTGCGTGCGGCGGCACCCTGCAGCGGAGTCTGCACCTCCCCCGCGCCCTCGCGCGCGAGCGTGCGCAGCCCCGCCGGCCACACCGGCGCGGGCTGCCGCGACGGTACCGCGGGGCCGGACGCGATCCATCCGCCGCCGAGCACCGTGACGATGTCGGGCGCCGGCTTGCGGACCACTTCGAGGGCGAACGCCGCTGCGGGCGCCGGCTCGAAGGCGCGGTACCCGTCGAACAGGTGCCCGGCGAGCAGGCCGCTGCCGGCCGTGACCTCGGTGACGGACTCGTCGGCGGCGGTGTACTCCAGCGATCCGGTGCC
>NZ_JANJFJ010000269.1:0-6046 GCF_024626565.1 Microbacterium sp. zg.Y909 | reverse complement strand
GCCGCAGTCACCCCCGCCGCACCGTGCGGGGCGAACTCGGCGAAGTTGTCCACGCGGAAGGCTGTGATGGCGATCGCGGCGAACATCAGCAGCACCGCCACCTTGATGACGACCATGGTCGTGTTGACGACGGCGGATTCGCGCGTGCCCCGCACGAGCAGGACCGCGCACATGGCCACGAGCACGACGGCCGGCAGGTTCACGATGCCGCCCTCGAGCGGTCCCGCCATGAGCTCTGGCGGCAGGTGCCAGCCGAACACCGCGGCCAGCAGGTGGTCCAGGTACCCGCTCCAGCCCGACGACACCGCCGCGGCCGAGACGCCGTACTCGAGCATGAGGCAGGCGGCGACCCCCATCGCGACGATCTCGCCGAGGGTCACATAGGCATAGGAGTACGTCGATCCCGAGATCGGCACGGCGGAGGCCATCTCGGCGTAGCAGACGGCCGACAGGCCCGCGGCGATCGCGGCGATGACGAACGAGAGCAGCACGGCGGGACCGGCCAGCGGCACCGACTCGTGCATGACGAAGAAGACGCCCGTGCCGATCGTGGCGCCGACACCGAGCATCGCCAGCTGGAAGGTGCCCAGGCGTCGCACGAGCCCGGTGCCGGAGTCGTCGTCGTTCTGCGGGGTGATCGGCTTGCGGCGGAACAGCGCATGCATCGCGCTCTGACGGGCCGGCATCCGATCTCCTTCTGTGTGTTGGACAACCATCGATTGTAAACCGCGCCACTATGACTTCCCGCGCGAGGGCGAGGAGAGGCTGTCGGTGCCGCCTCGCGGGAATGCCGCGGGCGTCGAGGCGGTTTGACCGGCTGACCCGACCCTCACCCCGACTGCAGGAGATCCCATGAGCACGGCGACCCACGACCGGGTGCTGCACCCCGATGCGGCAATGGGCGCGGTGACCCTGCGCGTCGCCGACCTCGAGGCGATGAGCGGGTATTACACCCTTGCCTTCGCGATGTCGCCCCTCGAGGAGAAGGCGCGCGGGCGCGAGGTGCACCGGGTGCTCGGCCGCGGATCCACCCCGCTCGTGCGACTCGTCCACACACCGGATCTGCCGCAGGCAGCCCCGCGCGAGGCGGGGCTCTATCACACCGCCTTCCTCTTCGACGATGCTGAAGCGCTGGCGGCGACGGTGTACCGCGCCGCGCAGCACCCCCTCAGTCGCTTCAGCGGCTCGGCCGACCATCTGGTGAGTGAGGCGTTCTACTTCACCGACCCCGAGGGCAACGGCGTCGAGCTGTACACCGACCGAGACCGCGCCGAATGGGTGCACGTGGCCGGTCAGATCCAGATGGACGTACTCGCCCTCGATCCGAACGAGTACCTCCGCCGCCACCTCACGCAGGAGGCACTGGATGCCGGTCCCTCCCGTGCCGGCGCCGTAGGCCACGTGCACCTGCAGGTCGGGGACATCCCCACTGCCCGCGCCTTCTACGTCGACGCGCTCGGGTTCGAGGCCACCCAGAGCGCCTATCCCGGGGCGCTCTTCGCCGCCGCCGGCGGGTACCACCACCACATCGCGATGAACACGTGGAACAGCCGCGGCGCCGGTCCTCGCGCCGCGGCGCTGGGCCTGGGCGACGTCTCGGTCACCGTGCCCCGCCGCGAGGAGCTCGACGCCCTGGGTGCGCGCCTGCGCGACCACGGCATCGCCTACGACGGCGACGGCCGGTCGGTGCGCGCCGTCGATCCGTGGGGCACGCAGGTCACGGTCGCCCTCCCCGACCCCTCCCTCGACGAAGTGCTGCAGCGCTGACGGCTTTGCCCGGCCCGAGCACTGACACGGCGTGGGGCCACGGCCTAGCGTTGATCCCATGGCCCTGACCGCCGCCATCCGCGCCGATCGCCGACTCCCCCTGCTGCAGGTGGCCAAGTCGGCGCTGGCCACCGTGCTCGCGTGGGTGGTCGCCGGCGCCTTGCTCGGAGGTCCTCCTCCGGTGTTCGCGGCGATCGCGGGGCTGCTGGTGGTGCAGCCGAGCCCGAACCAGTCCGCGGCCAAGGCGATCGAGCGCACGGTCGGGGTCATCGCGGGCGTCGCGATCGGTTCGGCCCTGGGGCTGGCGTTCGGCACCCAGGCCTGGGTCGTGCCGGCGGCCGTCGTGACCTCTCTCGTGTTCGGCTGGGTGCTGCGCATGACGCCGGGGGTCAGCAACCAGACCGTCATCAGCTCGGTGCTGGTCCTCGCACTGGGGGTCTCGACGCCCGGCTACGCGGGAGCGCGGGTCGTCGAGACGATCATCGGCGCGGCTCTGGGTCTGGCGGTGAGCGTGCTGCTCGCGCCGCCGGTGCACGCCACGCAGGCGCTCGACCGCGTGGACGCCCTGGGGCTCGAGACCGCCGCGACACTGGACCGTCTCGCGGACGCTTTCACGTCACCGCGCACCACGGCCGAGCTGGAGGAGATGCTGCTGACGGCGCGGCTGCTGCGCCCCATGCGGAATGCCGCGGAGAGCGCCTTGTCCGCATCGACCGACGCGCTCGCCCTCAACCCGCGCGCGCCCCACTTCCGTCCGCAGATCGACCATCTGCGCGAGCTGCTCGAGCGCTTCTCCGGCATCGTCACGCAGGTGATCGGCATGACCCGCGCGGTGCGCGAGTACGGCGGCAGCGGGCTCGTCGACGAGCCGTCCGCGCCCGCGATCGCAGAGCAGCTGCACCGGGCCGCACACGACCTGCGGCTGCTGACGAGCACGCCGGGCGAGCTCCCCGAGAACGAGGAGCCGGCCCTCACCCGCCCCCTTCAGATCCAGACGCCGTCGGCGACGAACTGGATGCTGATCGGATCGATCCTGGTGGACCTGCGCCGCGTGCACGAAGCCATCACGGCTCCGCTGTGACCGGCGGGTCGATCACTCCGTCGAGATACCACCAGCGCCCGCTCTGCCGGACGAAGCGGCTGCGCTCGTGCAGCACCCCGCGGCTCGGGCCCTCGCTCCAGTGCGCCCGGAACTCCACGTAGCCGCGCTTCTCGCCGGTCTCCGCGGTGACGACCTCCAGGCCCCGCCAGCGCAGATCGGGGTCGAGGTCCAGGTGCTCCGGCCGGGTGCCGGGGTGCCAGGTCTGCTCGAGGTACGCGGTGTCGCCCACGACGAAGGCCGTGTACCGCGAGCGCATGAGCGCCTCGGGCGTCGGCGCCGGCACTCCGGCGAGGTGGCGTCCGCAGCACTCCCCGAAGGCGGCCTCGCTTCCGCACGGGCAGGGGTCGTGGTCACGCATGGTGCTGTCAGTCTCGCACCGCTTTGACACCGCGACGGCTGCCGCCTAGCGTTCAGGCGCACCATCGTGGCAGGCCGACGAGAGGAACACCGTGACCGCAGCGCCCCGCGCACGCACCTGGGGCACCGCACAGTTCTGGTGGCGCGTCGCGATCGTCGCGGTGTGCCTGCTGGGCCTGTCCAGCGGCAACCACCGGCTCGTCTACTTCACGATTCAGAGCAATGTGATCGTCTTCGCCTACTACGCCGGCGCGCTGTACTGGATGGTGCGCCGCGGCATCCCGGACGCTCCCGCGCCCCGGTTGCGAGGCGCCGTGACGACATGGATCCTCACGACCGCGCTCGTCTCCCACGTGCTGCTCAACGAGGGTGCGAGTCCGCTGCCCGGGCTCATGGACGCGGATCCCGCGCAGGCGCTGGCGAACCAGTCACTGTTCCTCTTGCACTACGTCGTTCCGGGCATGGTGCTGGTGGACTGGCTGCTGTTCGGGCCCCGCCGGGTCGTGCGGTGGCGCGATGGCCTGCTCTGGCTGATCTACCCCGCCGCATACGCCGTCGCCACGCTCTCCCGCGCGGTCGCCTTTCCGACGATCGCGGACCGCTTCCCCTACCCCTTCCTCAACATCGACGTGCTCGGGCTGGGCGGCGCGGTGCTCGGCATGGCCCAGGTCGTCGCAGTGATCGCGGTCATCGCGGCCGGCGTCATCGGACTGGACCGATTGTCGGCCGCGATCGGCGACGGGCTGCGCGGGGTGGTCGCGCGCGCGTGATCCGCGGCGCCTTCTCGTCGCTGTGGCGGGCGCTGTGGATAACCGGATGCCGCGTGAACGCTGCGCGGTAGCGTGTGCGCATGAAGGCACATGGCGCGATCGGGGCGGTCACCTCGGTCGTGCTCGTGCTGGTTCTGACCGGCTGCGTCCCGGAGCCCGAACCGGCTCCCACCCCCACGGCGACCGGGTTCGCCTCGGAGGCGGAGGCCTTCGCCGCGGCCGAGGAGACCTACCGCGCCTACGTCGATGCGCTGAACCAGGTGGACCTCAGCGACCCCGACACGTTCGAGGCGGTCTACGCGTGGACCACGGGGGAAGCGAATGCAAACGAGCGCGAGACGCTGTCAGAGATGCACGCAGAGGGGTGGACCAAAAGTGGCGTGAGTCAGGTCATCGCTTACCGAGGCGACTCGACGAGTCGCACTCCTCCAGCTCTTGTCGTAGGCACCGTGTGTGTGGACGTCAGCACCATCGCCGTAGTAGACGGGGCCGGCGCCTCAATGGTGTCGCCGGAGCGTCCCGACCGCTACAACCTCAGCGTAGAGATGACGGCGTCGAAATTGACCTCTACGGGTCTGCAGATTGCCGCGAGCAACGCTGTCGAGGGTGACGCATGCGCTCCGTAGCCCTGAACGTTGCACTCACGCTCGCGGTTTCTATTTCTCCCGCGGCCGTAAATGGATCACCTTCCACCTGCGACGGCGCCAACACCTGGACCGATTGTGTTTTCAACAACACCGGATCGTCGGTCGAAATCGGCGCCGACTACACGGCGGGCGGCGGCGGCGGAAGTGGTGGCGGCGGGAACCAAGGCGGTGCGGTCCGTCCCGAGGTTCCGGCGCCGGAACCCGCGCCGGTGTGCAACACGGTCGTCGGGTGCCGCGGCGGCTACCAGGTGTGGACTCCCCCGGAGGTCACGATCAGCGACCTCGCGGCGTTCACGCCGGCGCGCCCGTCGTTCACGGCGGAGCCCAACGGCGTCGCGGTGCGCGGCATGCCGGCCAACTTCGTCGCCGCGGCGACGGAGCAGCACATCGCGGGCGAGCTGTTCGACTACCCGGTGGTCGTGCGCTTCGTGCCCGCCGCGTTCGTGTTCCACTACGGCGACGGCTCCAGCCGCACCTCCACGACCGGTGGCGCCAGCTGGCCGACGCTCGGGCAGGCGCAGTTCACCCCCACCGCCACCAGTCACGCCTACGGCGAGCGGGGCAACTACGCCGCCTCGGTCACCGTGCGCTATGCGGCATCCGTGGATTTCGGCACCGGCTCGTGGCGCGAAGTGCCCGGGTTCGTCGAGGCGACGGCGGGCGGATACGCCGTGCGAGTCGTCGAGGTGCACACCGCGCTCGTGGACCGCACCTGCCTCGAGGACCCGAGAGGTCCCGGGTGCTGACGAGACGGCACTGCGCGCGACGGCGATACCGTCAGCGCGCGTCGCCGGTCGGCGGCATGAGCGATCGCCGTGAGCCGACCACGGCGCAGCTCCGAGCGAGCACGGGCCGCTGCCGCGCGGGACAACGCCCTGCTATTCCTGCGACGGCGACTCTGGTCGCAACCCCGAGGCGATCCGCGCGTATCTGACGGCAAGGAAACTGAAAACGCAGAGGGCCGCCGCACCGGTGATGATCCCGAAGCCGTCGCGACCGTTGGCCATCTGCGCGACGAGGATCATCGCCCCCGAGACGGCTGCGAGAGCGTAGAGCGCGACCATGCCGACGGCGGTCCGGAAGGTCAGGGACGACAGGAACATGGCGACAATGTACCGCGGCGTGTCACGCGCGGCGCCGTCCGACGTGGGGATCGCTCCGCTCCGCGCCATCCTGGAGACTGTCCTGGACCGTGCCGCGTCGGGCACCGCCGAAGGAGAGAACCCGGATGACTGACCGCCTCATGCTGCTCGACACCGCATCCCTGTACTTCCGCGCGTTCTACGGGGTGCCCGACAAGGTGCGCGCCCCCGACGGCACGCCCGTCAACGCCGTCCGCGGGCTGCTCGACATGATCGCGAAGCTGACGACGACCTACGAGCCGACCGACATGGTCGCCTGCT
>NZ_JANJFJ010000268.1:0-6093 GCF_024626565.1 Microbacterium sp. zg.Y909 | reverse complement strand
GCCGCACGGGCCGCGACGCCGAGGGCGCCACCGAGCACGACCACCGCCAGGGTCACCCATGAGAACCGTGCCACGCGCTCAGGCTAGGGAACGCTCTGCAGGATCAGCGCGCGGATCGCCGATTCCGGCGAGACGGAGGTGTCCAGCAGCCTTCCCGCCCGGTAACGGCTGAACACGCGCGGGTCGATGTACGAACCGCGGGCGACCGTCGGGGTGTTGCCCAGCGCATCGGAGGCGCGTTTGACCGCGAGGACCTCCGCGCGCTTGCGGTCGCGCTTGCGGTCGACCATGCCGATGCGGGCGAGGGTGTCGGCCGCGAGAACCGTGCCTCGCAGGGTGCGGAAGTCCTTCGCGGTGAAGTCGCCGCCGGTCAGCGATCGCACGTAGGCGTTGACCTCTTTCGGCGTCAAGGGCTGACGTTGCCGGCCCCGATCCCAGGACAGCAGCGGTGATCCGGGCCGGCCGACGGTAAGCACGGCGAGCACCGCGGCCAGGTCGGCGTCGTCGAATTCGATGAGCTGACGCTTTCCGCTCTTGCCGGGAAAGCTCAGCGTGACCGTCGATTCGTCAACGGTGGCGTGGCGGCGCTGGAGCGTCGTCAGCCCTCGATTTCCCGTCCGCGCGAGGTGACGCTCCGACCCGATGCGCACGGCAGCCTGATCCAGCAGCCGGAACGCGGTCGCCAGCACCCGCTCCCGACTCAGATCGTCTGTGCGCAGGGCCGCCGTCACGCGTCCCCGCGCCCGCGGCAGCGCCTCGGCCAGCAGCAGCGCGCGGGCGTACTTGCCCTTGTCCCGCTTGGGCGCCCAGTCCGCGTGGTAGAGGTACTGACTGCGTCCAGCCTCATCAACGCCCACCGCCTGGATGTGCCCGTTGGGGGCGGCGCTGATCCAGACATCCCGCCAGGCCGGCGGGATCACCAGGGCCAGGATGCGCTCTCGGTCCTCTGCGCTGCACGGTTCCCCCTGACCATCGAGGTAGCGGAACCCGGATCCTGAGCGCACACGCCGAATGCCCGCGTCGACCCCGGGGCGCACGCGCCGAAGACGCGGCACCGTCAGTGGTTGCGGAGCATGTCGATCAGCTCCGCCTTGCGCTTGCCGGAGTATCCGGAGAGGCCGAGCTCCTTCGCCCTGCCCCGCAGGTCCGTGACGGTCCAGTCGTCGTAGTCGCCCGCCTTGCCACCGCGCCCACCGACGCTGGAGCGGCCGTCGCGAGCGGCCGCATTGGAGATACGCGCTGCCTTCTGCTGGGAAGCCCCGCCCTCGCGCAGCTCTTCGTACAGCTCGGGATCCTTGAGACTGTTCGCTCCTCGACCCTGCGGCATGTTGCCTCCTCGTCAGCGGGTTCCTTGACGTTAGGCGCCGGAGGATCTGCACGCACGGGGTTGACAGCGGGCGCGCGCACGTTCTATCAGGGTGCGAGCTGCGCCGTCAAGGGTTCGTCGGCTAACACACAGGATCGCTAGCGTGATTGCGAGCGCTGACCCGCGCTCAACGCCCGCTCCCCGGTGGGTGTGGGAGACATAACAAGGAGCCCCCATGAACATCGCACTCCTCATCATCATCGTCGTCGCCATCATTCTGGCCATCGTCGGTGGTATGAACACCGCGCTCAGCTGGCTGCTGTGGGTGGCACTGATCGTCGGTGTGATCGCACTGATCGCTTTCCTCTTCCGCGTGATCAGCGGCAACAAGAGGGTCTAAGACCTCACCCGAACAAGGGCCCGGCGCATCGCGCCGGGCCCTTGTGGCGTCTGCGGGATCAGAGCGCGTGCTGCGCGTACACGCGCAACACGTCGCGCACGAACTCCGCGTCGGCCTGGCCCCCGTAGTGCGCCGCGAACCGCGGGTCGGCGACATACATCTCGCCCAGACCGAGCACGTATCCCTTCACCTGGTCGGGCGACGTCGGCGCGCCGCGCACCCCGGTCAACCACGCCACGTGACGCGCCGCGAGCTGCTGGGCCTCGTCGGATTCGGGGGCGATGCCGCGCGCGGCGGCATCCTTCCAGTCGCTCGCGAGCCGCGCCGTCTCGTCCTGCCACTGCGCCCGCTCGTCCGCACCGAGCCCCCGCCACCAGCGGTCGCTCTGCGCATACGCCTCGGACCCCCAGCGCTGCACCACTTCGGATTCGTACTGCGTGTGGTCGAAGCCGTCGAACATGCCCTGTGCCATGAGTTGTTCACCTCCTCTCAGTGCTCCGATCGTCGATTCGACTGCCGCGATCTGCCGCGTCAATCTGTCTTGCTCCTGCCGCAGCAACGCCAGGTGCGCCTCGAGGGCATCCTGCTCGTCGGCCTGGCGGGCCAGCACGTCGGCGATGCCCGAGAGCCCCAGCCCCAACTGGCGAAGGAGCAGGATGCGCTGCAGTCGCACCAGCGCCGCCTCGTCGTAGCGGCGGTAGCCGTTGGTGCCGACGCTCGAGGGGACGAGAAGCCCGATGTCGTCGTAGTGCCGGAGTGTGCGGCTGGTCGTCCCGGCGAGCCGGGCGACGTCTTGAATGGACCATTCCATGCCCATCTCCCTTCGGCACCGACGCTACGGGTTGACGCCGCGTCAAGGTCAAACCCTCCAGCACCCCGCTCGAAAGGCGTTCCACACCCCACCCCTGGCATAGTCGCGATATATCGTGTTACCCTCCTGCGAAACGCGATATATCGCGCCACCGAACCCAGGAGCAGACATGGCCATCGAGAAGTGGATCATCCATCCCGGCGAGACTCGCGTGATCGACGTCGACGGCATCCGCACGCTGAAAGTGGGCCTCGTCGGTGGGCAGGTCGACATCGTGGCCCACGATGAACCCGGGGTACGCATCGAGGTGCACGGGGTCACCGTGAAGGATCTGCGCATCGAGGCGACGGACGGTGCGCTCGAGATCGACCACCCGCAGCTGCGCTGGGACAACTTCGTGCAGGTCTTCCGCAACTTCGGTGCCGGCGGCCCCAAGGCCGAGATCAGCGTCGCCGTGCCCCGGACCGTGAGCCTCACGCTGGGCGTCGTCAGCGCCAGTGCCCTCGTGACCGGGCTGCGGACGGACGCCCGACTCAACACCGTGTCGGGCGACATCATCGTCGACGGGCTCGAGGGCGACGTGTCCGTCAACGCCGTATCCGGTGACACGCAGATCCGGGGCCTCGTCGGCGCGCTCAGCGCCAACAGCGTGTCCGGCGACATCGCGGCATCCGGGTCCCTGCGCACCGCAGGCATCGACACGGTGTCGGGTGCGCTGATGATCGACTCGACCGGGCCGACCGAAGCCGTCACCATCAACACCGTCGCCGGCAACGCCACGGTGCGACTCGACCCGGATCTCGCCGCCAACTACGCCGTGCGCAGCGTGCGCGGCACGGTGCTCATCGACGGCGTCACCCGTTCCAGCGCCAGCGGCGTCGGCGTCAACTTCACCGGCTCCACGGGTGAGCTCAGCGGCTCGTTCGTCGACGTACGCGCGCACAGCGTCTCGGGCGACGTCACGGTGCTGCGCCGCCCGGCGGCCGGTACGCCCGACGCGGTCGCGTCCGCACCGGACTCGGAGGTGTGGTGATGCCTCCGGTCTTCTCGCACGGCGACCTGCGACTGTACCTGCTGAATCTGCTCGCGGAGGCCCCGAGACACGGCTACGACCTCATCCAGGCACTGTCCGACCGCACCGGGGGCACGTACACCCCCAGCGCCGGAACGGTGTATCCGCGCCTTGCGAAGCTGGAGGAGGAAGGGCTGGTGACGAAGTTCGCCGACGGCCGCAAGACGGTGTACGAGATCACCGACGCCGGCCGAGCCGAGGTGACCGCCCGGGCTGGGGACCTCGAGGGCATCGAGGAAGGATTGGCCGACAGCGTGCGACTCATCGCCGACGAGGTGCGCGGCAACGTGCGGGAGGCCATGCGCAGCCTTCGCGCCGACCTCGCCGCGGCCGCGAAGACCGACCGGTCGTCCGCATCACACGCCCCTGTCGACGACTCCCGCGCCGACAGCCGGGCCCAATTGCAGCGCGCCGATGCCGCCCTGACCGAGTTCCGCTCCCGCGTGCGCAGCACCCTGCGTGTGCACGTCGCCCGCGGGGGCGCCGTGCCCCCGAGCGTCGTCGACGACCTCACCGCGGCATTGGATTCCGCCGCCCGCGAGGTCGCCCGCGCGCTGGGTGACTGATCAGGCTTCGGGCCAGAGTTCCTCGTCGTCGCGAGCCGGCTCGCCCAGCGGCACGACGAGGATCGGGCGGTGCTGACGGTGCGCCAGCCGCGCGGCGACCGATCCGGTGAAGAACTCGCGGATCGACTCGCCGATGCCGCGGCGGCGCGTGCCCACGACGATCAGGCGCGCGTCGGTGTGGTCGGCCAGGTGCTTCATGGCCAGGGCCGGGTCGCCGACCAATTGACGGACGCACCAGTCGACGCCCGTGCCCGCGAGGGCGGCCGTGGCGGCGGCGGTCACCGCGGCGAGGTCGCCTTCACCGGTGGCGATGTTGAGGTCCAGGGGAGCGGAATGGACGTAGCCGTCGGGATCCTCGTAGGTCACGAACCTGGTCACATCGACGTGCACGACCACCAGCGGCGCGCCGAGGAGCACGGCATAACGCGCGGCTTCCTTCAGAACACGGGACGGCTGCCCCGGAATCGCACCCACCAGCACGGCGTGTTCGGGTGTCGCGTCGGTGGACTCATCGGCCATGGCGTCGTCGCCCCTTCCCCACAGGCCGGGCACGAGGCGCCGTGGTACCCTGAATCCTACTCTTCCCGGCTTTCTGCCGGATCGTGATTACGTCGGGCTCAGTCGCACAGCCCGCGGCTCAGACAAATGAGGGGGTCTCGCATGGGGCGTGGCCGTCAAAAGGCGAAGCACACCAAGATCGCCAGGGAACTCAAGTCGTTCAGCCCGAGCGTTAACTACGCCGCGCTCGAGCGTGAACTGGGGCACCCAGACGACGACGAGAAGGAATACGTCGACAAGTGGGCGGACCAGTACACCGACGAGTATGAGGACGAGAAGGCATAGGCCCCTCACCAGGGGCCGTGCCGTCTTTCCCAATCCTCTTCGATCGTGCGCGCGCGTGTGATCACGTACCCGGCGGGTATCGCGGCGAGGACCACACCCACGAGCACCCACAGGGGCGCCGTCCAGGCTCCGGTGACGTCGTGGAGGAGTCCGATCGCGAACGGGAACACGGCGGCGATCGCGTACCCGACGCTCTGCACGAACCCGCTGAGGGCGACCGCCGTCTCGTGACTGCGGGCGCGCAGGCCCAGCAGCACCAGGATCATCGGAAACAGCAGCGGCGCCACTCCGAGCAGCGCCACCCAGACGACGGGGGCGGCGGCGGGGACGAAGAGCAAGCCCAGGAGCCCGGTGAGTCCGGCGCCCACGGCGACGACGACCAGCACGCGCTCCGCCCGCAGCCTCGCCACGAGAAGCGGCACCGCGAGCGATGCCGGCAGTCCCATCACCGCGAACAGCGACAGCAGCGCCCCGGCCATCTGCGGCGTGACGCCCGCGGTGTCGATGAGGATCGTCGGCAGCCACCCGAACGAGGTGTACGCCAGGATGGACGAGACGGCGAACGCGACGGCCAACGCCCACGCCAGCGGCAGTCGCCAGAGCCGGGCGAACAGGCGCGGGGTGGGCGCCGCATCCTCGCCGCCGACATCCTGGGTCCGCTGCGGGCCCCGCGGCGCGCGCGTCAGCATGAGCACCCACGGAACGGTCGCCACGACCGCGAACAGCGCCCACGCACCCAGCGACACGCGCCATCCGGCCACGTCGGCGAACGGCACGGCGACCAGCGGCGGGGTGAAGGTCGCGACCGCCATCGTCGTGGTGTAGACCGTGGTCATCAGACCCACGCGCCGCGGGAAGTACTTCTTCACCAGCGGCGGAAGCAGGATGTTCCCGACGCCCACCCCGGCGAACACCAGTGCGGTGGCGGCGAGCAGGGTGAGCGAGTCGGCCGCGAAGCCGCGCGACATCAGGCCGACCGCGACCACCGCGATCGCCGCCACGGCCACCCGCTCGAGCCCGAACCGGCGCTCGAAGCGCGGGGCGAGCAGCCCGAAGACCGCGAAGCACACCGGCGGCGCGGTGCCGATGAGCCCC
>NZ_JANJFJ010000267.1:0-291 GCF_024626565.1 Microbacterium sp. zg.Y909 | reverse complement strand
GCGCCCACGCGCTCGGCGAGCCACCCGCGGGTGTCGCCGTCGGGGATGAAGCAGATGTCGTGACTGTCGGGCTTGTGCGCGACGGTCAATCCCCGCGCTTCGGCCTCCGCGCGCACGACGGCCTTGGACGGGGTCGTGCCGAGCGGGAAGTACGTGTGTGCCAGCTGCTCGGCGGTGAGCACTCCCAGGACGTACGACTGGTCCTTGGCCGCGTCCGACGCGCGGTGCAGCTCCAGGCCGTCCGGTCCGTCGACGAGGGTCGCGTAGTGCCCGGTGCAGACGGCGTCGAAC
>NZ_JANJFJ010000266.1:0-5828 GCF_024626565.1 Microbacterium sp. zg.Y909 | reverse complement strand
AGCGCATGCAGGGGTTCGGCGTGCGACCGGCCTGATACTCGGCGATGAAGTCCGCCACGACGTCGTCGCGGAAGCGTTCGGAGAAGTCCCACACGTAGAACGGGATGCCGAGCCGGTCTGCTGCCCGACGGGCGTCGAGGGCGTCCTCCACGGTGCAGCACCCGCGGCTCCCCGCGCGCAGCGTGCCACCCGCACGGGAGAGCGCCAGGTGCACGCCGACGACGTCATGCCCGGCGTCGACCGCGCGCGCGGCGGCCACGGCGGAATCGACGCCACCGCTCATCGCTGCAAGAATTCGCATCATCCCAGTCTACGAGCGGGCGCGCGCCCGGGCTCCTGCCGCCGCTGCTCGGGCATGCGCCTCGGGCAGCGCCGCCAGCAGGGCGTCGACGTCGGCGGCCGTCGTCGTGCGGCCGAGACTCACGCGCAGCACGCTGCGCGCCTCGTCGTCGGAACGCCCGAGTGCGCGCACCACGTGGGAGGGCTCGGGCACGCCGGCCTGGCAGGCGGAGCCTGTCGACACGGCGATGCCCTGTTGATCGAGCAGGAACAGCAGGGTCTCCCCCGCGACCCCCGGGAAGAGCAGGTGCGCGTTCCCCGGCAGGCGGCGCAGCGGGTCGCCCAGCAGCTGAGCCTCGGGGACGACGTGGCGGATGCCGTCCACCAGTCGATCCCGGAGTGCGCCGAGGCGTGCGGCCTCGCTCTCTCGTTCCGCGACGGCGAGCTCGGCGGCCACAGCGAACGCTGCCGCACCGGCGACATCCTGCGTGCCCGAGCGCAGTCCGCGCTGCTGACCTCCGCCGTGCAGCAGGGCGGCGGGGGTCGCGTGTCGCGAGACCACGAGGGCGCCGATTCCGACCGGTCCGCCGACCTTGTGGGCGGAGACACTCAGGGCCGACAGCCCCGCGGCCCCCGAGGCATCGCCCCGCCAGAGCGCGAAGTCGACGTCCAGATGCCCGAACGCGCCGACGGCATCCAGGTGCAGCGGTACGCCCGCCGTCGCTGAGGCGGCGGCGAGCGCGACGACGTCGTTGACGGTGCCCACTTCGTTGTTGGCGACGAGCGCCGTGGCGAGCGCGGCGCCGGGGAGAGCAGCGGCGAACGCATCGGCGTCGATCGCGCCCGTCGGGTGCAGGGGCACGGACCGCACCTCCGCGCCCTGGTGCGCGTTCAGCCAGGCGACCGTGTCGAGGGTCGCGTGGTGCTCCCCGTCGGGAAGCACGACGGCCTGCGCGCCTGCTGCCCGCGCCCACCACAGCCCCTTGACCGCCAGGTTGACCGACTCGGTGCCACCCGAGGTGAACACGACCTCGATGGGGTCGGCGTGAAGCGCAGCGGCGATGCGCTCCCTGGCATCCTCGAGAACGCGTCGCGCCGCTTGGCCCCCGCCGTGGATCGATGAGGGGTTGCCGACGGTCGCACTCGCGGCCACCCACGCATCGCGTGCCTCGGGCCGCAGCGGCGTGGTGGCGGCATGGTCGAGATAGACGCTCACCCGTCCACTCTCGCCCAGGGGCGTACACAGCGCCAGTCGGCGACGGTTAGTCTGGGCGCCATGGACACCCCGAGTCCGACCCCCCTGATCGACCCCGTCACCGCGGCGCTGCGCAACCCGCAGCTCGACGACCTGGGCGTGACCCTCGACGACGACGGCGGCACGCTGCGCGTCTGGTCCGCCCGTGCGACGTCGATGGAGCTGGTGCTGTTCGACCCTGAGGACCCCGATTGGGCCACCGACGCCGTCGCCCTCGAGCGGGGACCGGGTGACGTGTGGCAGGGGTCGTCGCCGGCGCTGAAAGCGGGTACGCGCTATGCGGTGCGGGCAGACGGGCCGAGCGGCGCCGGAGACATGTTCAATTTCCAGACCCTGCTGGTTGAGCCGTACGCACGGGGACTGATCTCGCGGGGTGTGGGCGAGTGGCGCTGCGTCGCCGTCGACGGCGCCTTCGACTGGGAGGGCGTGACCAAGCCCGCTGTGCCGCTGGACCGCACCGTGATCTACGAAGCCCACGTGAAGGGCATCAGCAAGCGGCATCCGGATGTGCCGCCCGCGTTGCACGGCACGTACGCCGGGCTCGCGCACCCCGCCATGATCGAGCATTTCCGCAGTCTCGGCGTCACCAGCATCGAACTGCTCCCGGTGCACGCCTTCGCGTCGGAGCCGCGGCTGCTGAACCTCGGCCTGACCAACTACTGGGGCTACAACAGCGTCGGCTACTTCGCTCCGCACGACGCGTACGCCACCGAGGCGTCGCGGCGAGAGGGCCCGGACGCGGTGCTGCGGGAATTCAAGACCATGGTGAAGGACCTTCACGCCGCCGGCCTCGAAGTGATCCTCGACGTGGTCTACAACCACACCGCCGAGGCAGACATCGGCGGGCCGCGCACGAGCCTGCGAGGGCTGGACAACCGCGGCTATTACCGCCAGCACGACGACGGCTCCTACATCGACGTGACGGGATGCGGAAACTCGGTCAACACGGCGACGGATGCCGCGGCGCGCCTGGTGCTGGATTCGCTGCGCTACTGGGCGAACGACGTGCAGATCGACGGATTCCGCTTCGACCTGGCCGTGACACTCGGCAGGGACGGCAACCACGAGTTCACGCCCGACCACGCCCTGCTGCGCGCGATCGTCGATGACCCCGCGCTGGTCGGTGTGAAGAAGATCGCCGAGCCCTGGGACGTGGGGATGGGCGGGTGGCAGACCGGCAACTTCGGCCAGGGCTGGCAGGAGTGGAACGACCGCTACCGCGACCGGGTGCGCAACTTCTGGCTGAGCGACATCGATTACATCCGGCGCGCCTCGACCGCCCCCGTCGGCGTTGGTGGCTTCGCCACGCGCCTGGCGGGCTCGTCCAACACCTTCAGCGGCGAACGCGGGCCGTTGGCGAGCGTGAACTTCGTCACGGCGCACGACGGGTTCACCCTGCGCGACCTGGTGTCCTACGACGTCAAGCACAACCTCGGCAACGGCGAGCAGAACCGCGACGGCGCCGACACCAACCGCTCCTTCAACCACGGTGCGGAGGGCCGCACCGATGACCCCGGCATCCTCGCAACCCGACGCAAGGCCATGCGCAATCTGCTCGGCACGCTGCTGCTGTCTGCCGGCGTTCCCATGCTCACCGCCGGCGACGAGTTCGCGCGCACCCAGCGAGGCAACAACAACGCCTACTGCCACGACTCCTCCCTGACCTGGCTGTCGTGGGATCACGAGCCCTGGCAGCGCGACCAGTTCGCCCACGTGCAGAGGCTCATCCGGCTGCGGCAGGAGAACCCGGCGCTGCGCCCCACCCGCTTCGCCTCCGAAGAGCGAGAGGTCCCCGGCGCGTCGCGGATGCACTGGTACGACGAGCACGGCAACACCATGTCGGGTGAACGGTGGACCGATCCCTCCCACCGCACCCTGCAGTACGTCGCGGCCTCGACGCGGGAGCACGAGGCGCCCAACCGCATCCTGCTGATCGTGCACGGCTACGAACGCGACGTCGAGGTCACCCTCCCCCGCCTCGACGACGCCGAGCGCTTCGTCAGCCTCTGGTCCAGCGCCGACGAGACTCCGGACACGAACGCGACGGTCCACGCTCCCGGGGAGACCATCGCGATTCCCGGCACATCGATGCGGCTGTTCCGCGTGGTGTGACGCGCAACTGTCATGCCGCTCAGCGATGCGCAAGTCCTGCGCCCCGATCGTCGGGAACGGTAGGTTCGAGAGGTGGCCACAACGAAGAAAACACCCCCGTCGCGCCCCTGGCGGAGCACCGCTGAACTGCCGCTCCGCCCCGCTGTGCCGTGGCAGTCGGCATCCGACACCGTCGCGGGCCGCATTCCCCTCGCCCTTCCCCGGCCAAGCGTTCCCGACCCCGGTTTCCGGCCCACCGCCTTCGTCGGCGAGGCGGTGCCGTTCCGCGTCACCGCGTTCCGTGAGGGCCACGACCTCATCGGCGTGCACCTTCGGCTGTTCGCTCCGAACGGCGAGGAGTCGCTGCACCGCCTGTCGCCGCTGAACGACGGATTCGACCGGTGGAGCGTGCTGGTCTCCCCCACCGCGCAGGGGGTCTGGCGGTTCCGGTTCGAGGCCTTCGGCGATGACTTCGCCACCTGGGAGCACGCCGCCGATCTGAAGATCGCGGCCGGCGTGGATGCCGAGCTCATGCGGGAATCCGGGGCGCTGCTGTTCCAGCGTGCCGCCGCGGAGAGGTCTCGTCCCGCCGCGGAACGGCGCCGGCTCGAAGCCGCCGCCGCGCGGCTGCGTGACCCGTCACTCTCCGACAGCGCTGCGCTCGAGATCGTCCGGGACCCCGAGATCGCGGCACTGTTCGCCGCCCGCCCGCTGCAGTCCCTCCTCACCGTCGGCCCGACCCATGAGCTGCTGGTGGAGCGCGAGCGCGCCGGCGTCGGCGCCTGGTACGAGTTCTTCCCCCGTTCCGAAGGTGCCGTGAGACGCGCCGACGGCACGGTGCAGAGCGGGACGTTCCGCACCGCCGCCGAGCGGCTTCCGGCAGTGGCGGCGATGGGCTTCGATGTGCTCTACCTCCCGCCCATCCACCCGATCGGCGAAACCAACCGCAAGGGCCGCAACAACACGCTCGACCCCCAGCCCGGCGACCCCGGCTCGCCCTGGGCCATCGGCTCCGCGGCGGGCGGACACGACGCGGTGCACCCCGATCTCGGCACGATCGAGGACTTCCGCGCCTTCGTGAAGGCCGCCGCCGGTCACGGCCTCGAGGTCGCCATCGACCTGGCACTGCAGGCCGCGCCCGACCACCCGTGGGTCACCGAGCACCCGGAGTGGTTCACCACCCTCCCCGACGGATCCATCGCCTACGCCGAGAACCCGCCGAAGAAGTACCAGGACATCTACCCGGTGAACTTCGACAACGATCCCGAGGGCATCCGTGCCGAGGTGCTGCGGATCGTCCGGCACTGGATCGCGCAGGGCGTGAAGATCTTCCGCGTCGACAACCCGCACACCAAGCCGCTGCAGTTCTGGGAGTGGCTCATCGCCACCGTCAACGACGAGGACCCCGACGTGGTGTTCCTCGCCGAGGCGTTCACCCGCCCAGCGCCGATGCAGCGTCTGGCGATCGCGGGCTTCCAGCAGAGCTACTCGTACTTCACCTGGCGCAACACCAAGGCCGAGCTCGAGGAGTTCCTGGGATCGGTCAGTGACGAGACCGCCGACTTCATGCGGCCGAACCTCTTCGTCAACACGCCCGACATCCTGACGGAGTACCTGCAGTACGGAGGCCGTCCCGCCTACCGGGTGCGTGCGGCCATCGCGGCGACCGCCGGGGCCTCGTACGGCGTCTACGCCGGATACGAGCTCTACGAGAACGTCGCGCGCCCTGGCTCCGAAGAGAACATCGACAACGAGAAGTACGAGTACAAACTGCGCGATTGGGCGGCCGCCGAGGCGAGCGGTGACTCGCTGGCGCCGTTCCTCACGCGGCTCAACGAGATCCGTCGCGCGCATCCGGCGCTGCGGCAGCTGCGCAACCTCCGCATCCACTGGAGCGACGACGACGCCATCCTCGTCTACTCCAAGCACCTGCCGGCCGCGCTGTCACCCGACGGCGTCGCCGACACGATCATCGTGGTCGCCAACGTAGACCCGCACTCGGCCCGCCAGACGATGGTGCACCTCGACACCGCCCAGTGGGGCGTCGAGCCGGGCGAGGCGTTCGACGTCGTCGACCTCGTCAGCGGCGCCGAATGGACCTGGACCGACCACAACTTCGTGCGGCTGGATGCCTTCCACGAGCCAGCCCACATCCTGCACGTGAAGGAGCGCCGATGACCCCGCCCGATGACCGGATACTCGA
>NZ_JANJFJ010000265.1:0-6147 GCF_024626565.1 Microbacterium sp. zg.Y909 | reverse complement strand
CCGGACATCGCCAGCCCCCCACCGGCCGCAGTGTGCAGCCGCAGCACGGTGTTCTTCAGCGTCGCATCCGTCTCGGCACCCGGCGCGACCGTCACCATGACGGGGTCGTCGGCGACGATGCGCACCGAGTCGTTCGCACCGGTCTGCGGCTCGGCGACGGTGCACTCCGTGCCGGCGGGCAGGCCGCCGAACGTCTGCGTGTACTCCCCCGCGGCCGCCCCTGCGGGGATATCGACGGTCTCAGCCAGCCCGTTGGTGCACATCACCGACAGGGAGATCGCGGACTGCTGCCCGGCTCCCGTGCCGTTGATGACCTTGACCACGCGTAGCGAGCCCGGTTTGAAGGTCACCGTGTTGGTGAGGCCGACCTCAGCAGTCGCCCCCGGTTCGATCGTCACGGTGACCGGGTCACCGGGCACGACCTCGACCTCGGTGTTGGACCCCGACTCCCGCTCGGTGATGACGCACTCCGACCCGGCAGGGATCTGCTCGTACCTCTGCGTGTAGTCACCGGCCGCCGCGCCGGCGGGGATGGTGAAGGTCTCATCCAGCCCGCTGTCACACATGACGCCGACCTGGATCTCCGACTGCGAGCCGGCCGCGTCACCCGTCACGGTCTTGGTCAGCGCGAGCGACCCGGGCCGGAGCTCGACCGTGTTGGTCACGCGCGCCTCGACGGCAGCACCGGGTGCGATGCTCACGGTCACCGGGGCGTCCGTCGTCACCTCCACGACGGCGTTGGAGCCGGTCGCGAGCTCCGTCACGGTGCACTCGTCCCCGGCGGGAAGGCCCGTGTACGACTGCTCGTACTCACCCGCCGCCGATCCCGCGGGGATCACGAAGATCTCCTCCAGACCGCTGGTGCACATGATGCCCACCGACACGTCGTCCTGCGAACCGGCCGCGCCGCCCGCGATGACCTTGACGAGGTTGAGCGAGCCCGGGTTGATCTCGACCGTGTTGGTGACGGTCAGCGCCAGCCCCTCGGGCACCATCGTGGCCGTCTGCGGGGCATCGGTGGTGACGCCCACCTCGGCGGTTGCCCCGGTGGTCGGCTCGGTGACCGTACAGGTGCTGCCGACCGGGATGCCGGTGAAGGTGTAGGTCTGGGTCGTGCTGGTCCCCGCGGGAATGTCCTGCGTGAACGTGTACCCCTCGCCGCAGTCGATCACCAGCTGGGCCGCGCCCTGCTGGCCCACCGCCGCACCGGCGAACGCCTTGTTGACGGTGAGGTCACCGGTGGTGAAGAACTCCGCCGTCGCGGTCGCGACGGCATCCAACTGCGTCGTCTCGGCGAGGATCAGCGGCTGCGCGTCGCTGTACAACGGGGTGTCGCCGTCGTAGAGGTAGATGTTGCCGCGCTGCACCGTCACGGTGGCTCGGGCGCTCAGGACGGTTTCCACACCCGTCACCCCGGGCCCGGTGATCCAGATGGATGTGCCTGATGGGACGCTGCTCGCGTTCGGGATCGGCGTCGTGGCGGCGGCGTCGCTGTACATCGTGTAGCCGTCCGGCACGCTCACGGTCACCGCCGCGGCGCCCCCGGCCGTGACGACGTAGGGGCCCGCCGCGCTCCCCACGGGTGCGGAGACGGATGCCGGGTTGATCGCCACCTCGGGCGCCGCCGGCTCGGTGACCGGCCCGTTGGCCTGGGCGTCCGCGATGATCGCCTCGGTGGCAGCGCGAACAGGCGAATCGTCGCCCAGCACCACCCCGTCCGTGAAGTACCAGATCGCCGCCTGGACGGCGGCCGCCTGCTGGTCGGGCGTCAGGCCCGCCGGCGCTGCGACCGCCGGGAAGTAGTTGTTGAGGATGTAGGTGACGTAACCGATGTTCGGCACATTGGCCTCGGACCACGTCCCCGACTGGTAGCTGATGCCGGCGGCGGCGGGAATGCGCACGGAGATGCAGTACATCTCGCCGATCAGGGACGGGTCATCGACCGACGTGGTGGTGATGATGCCGATGAACCCGTACTGCGAGGTGAAGTCCGCCGCTGCATCGTCCGGATACGGGGTTGCGGGGTTGGGCACGGTGTCCGTGGGTGGCAGATAGACCGTGGTCCGCAGTCCCTCGGCGGGGGCTTTGGTGACGATCTCGGTGTTCGGTCCGATTCTCGCGTCGGCCACCGGGGCGGCGTCGTCGATGCTCGCTTGTGCGGCCGTCAACGGCGTCGCCACCAAGGCTGCGGCGGCGAGTGTGCCCACAAGCGCGAGCAGACCGTGTTTGCGGTGGCGGGAACGGGCGGGGGAAGAGGAGTGTGAGCTCATGATTGCCTTCCGACGTGCTGGCAATGCGGCGGACTGACCACGCCGCATACCCCACCGGTGGCCCGGACGAATGAAGCTGACGGTCAGGACCACCGCTAGAGTCGCGGCGACAGGATAACCACGGCGACATTCGCGGCTCAATTTGGAGGCTGCTATGAGAAATCCGTGACGTCCGTCACTGCGTCACGGCGCAGCGGGGGGCGGACCCGCACGCGCGGCCACCGAGACGGGCATGACCCCGTACGTCGCGCCGAGGGTGACGGTGGCCACGAGGCCGTCGAGCTCGCACGCGATCACCTCCGCCCCCACGGTGGCGGCGACGTGCGCGGCACGTTCGCACGGCACGCCCGCGACGGCACCGGATGCCGCGTCGGCGGCGGCGAGCGCGGCGGCATCGGCGGCGCCCGCGAGCCGCTGGCTCCACACCGCCGCGGTCCCGACGCTCAACAGTGAAGCCCCGAGCAGCAGGCCCGTGGCGAGCACGCCGACGGCGGCGACGGTACCGGGCATCAGCGCCCCTCTCCCACGGCGCACGCGGTGGCGCGCAGCTCGGCGAGCGGCAAGGGCAGTCCCGTCGGCGCGGTGGCCGTGACGCACACGAGGTCGCCGTCGGATCCGATGGCGGCGGCAGCCCCGGTGACCGCGCGCGACACGGCATCCTGCACACGCCCGTCGGCTTCGCCCCGCGCGGCCAGCCGGGCACCCTGCGCCGCGCCCTGCTCGAGTCTGACCTGGCGGCCCGATGCGGTCAGTGCCCCGGCGAACAGCAGGAACACGATGATCACCGCCGGCAGGGCGACGGCCAGCTCGGCGGCGGCCGACCCCCGGTCGTCCCACCGGCGGCTGCTCATCAGGCGACCGTGAGCGCGCGCCGCACGAGATCGGTGAGGATGCCGCGCACCTCGTCGGAGCGCATGATCACCACCAGGAGTCCAGCGAAGGCGACAGCGGCCATGGTCGCCACCGCATACTCCGCGGTGGCCGCGCCGCTCTCGTCGGCGATCAGTCGCGCCGCGCGACGGCGGGTGAGTACGGGAAGGGTGTCGGGTGTGCGGGTCATGATTCTCCTTGTCGTGAGGTGGTTCGGGCACGGGTCAGAGCGTGAGCGGGGTCGTCGCGAGCACGCCGAGGAGCATGGGTGCCACCCCGAGCAGCAGAAAAGCGGGGAGCGTGCACACGCCCAGCGGCAGCAGCAGCCGTGACGACAATCGCGCCGCACGCAGCCGCCCCTCGACGCGGGCACGGTGGCGGGCATGGGCGGCGTAGGCGCGCAGCAGCTCGACCGCCGGGGCACCGGCCGTGCGCGAGAGCTCGAGCACGGCAGTGGTGCGCGGGTGCTCCCCGATGCCGGTCGCGGTGACGAGATCTCGCGCACGGGGAATCGAGACGCCGCCGGCGAGGGCGACGGCGAGCAGCTCGGCGTCCAGCCCGGGGACCCCCGGCGGCGGCTGCGCGCGGGCGATCAGCCGGGCGGTCCATCCGCGCGCGCCGAACATGAGCAGGGCGCCCGCCACGACGGCGGCCGCACCCAGCGGCTGGGTGGAGACGGCCCCCACGGCGTCGAACCCGAGCGCTGCGCCGAGGGCTACGGCGACCAGCGGCAGCCAGGCGATGAGACGCGCGGTGGCGACCGGCTCGGCCAGCGCGACTCGCACGTCGTCGGCGGCCGCCTGCGCGTCGCGCAGCGCTTCGGCCACCGCGCGCAGGCTCGCCGCCAACGGCGCTCCGACGGTCATCGCGACAGACCAGGCGTCGGCGACATGACGCCACGTGCCGCCCGCCGCGGCGATGGCCGCCGCCAGCGCGGCGCCCTTCGCGACCCGGGCGCACACCGCCGCCGCCGTGGCGTTTCCGGACGAGGCGAGGTGCTCCCAGGCCCGGTGCGGTGTGATCCCGGCCTGCAGCAGCACCGCGAGCTGCAGCACCGTGGTCGCCGCGGCATCCGCGTCGGGGGGTTGCGCGCGGGGGCGCCGGCCGATCACCGCGGCACCGCCTCGAGCGACAAGGCCCCGCCGGCCAGCACGGGCCGCGCCATCCCCGTGACCTTGCGCGCACCGCCCGCCCCACGCGCGACGTGCACGACGCACCCGATCGCGCTGACGACCTGGCGGGCGACGGCGCGCTCGTCCATGCCGGCCAGGGCGCCCAGCGCCTCCAGGCGGGCGGGCACGTCGCCCATGGCACCGGCGTGCAGGGTTCCCGCGCCGCCGTGGTGCCCGGTGTTCAAGGCCGTGAGCAGGTCGCGCACCTCCTCGCCCCGGCACTCCCCCACCACGAGCCGATCGGGCCGCATGCGCAGCGCCTCTCGCACCAGCCGCGCAAGCGACACCGCTCCGGCGCCCTCGAGGTTCGGCTGACGCGCTTCGAGCCGTACGTGATGCGGGTGCCGCAGCCGCAGCTCGGCGACATCCTCGATCGTCACCACTCGCTGCGAGTGCGGCACCCGGTCGAGCAGGGCCGCCAACAGCGTCGTCTTTCCCGACCCGGTGGCGCCGGTGACCAGCACGTTCACGCGCTCGTCAACGACGGCGTCGAGAAGCTCGCGCGTGCGGGGGCCGAACATGCCGAGGTCCCCCAGCGCGTCGAGGTCGGGGATGATCGGCGCCGGCGCGCGCAGCGAGATCACGGTGCCGCCGCGCGAGACCGGCGGCAGCACCGCGTGCACGCGGAATCCGCCTTCGAGACGCACGTCGACGCACGGAGTGGCGTCGTCGAGGTGGCGGCCACCGAGCGCGATGAGGTCGACCGCCAAGGTGCGGACCTCGCCTTCGGACATGCGCCATCCGCTCACGCGCTCCGCGCCGCGACCGCGGTCGACGAAGAGTCCGTCACCGCCGTTGACGAAGAGGTCGGTGACATCGGGATCGGTCAGCAGCGCCGCGAGCGGCGCGAGGGCGGCGTCGGCCGGCACGACGCGGAGTGCGGACGGGGGTCGCGCCGACTCAGGGCGGGGCCGCTGAGCCGCCGCGCCCCCCGCCTGAGATGGCTCCCGAGGAGCAGCCCCCTGCTGCACGCTGCCCTGCCGCGGCACCGGAACCGCGCCCGGCGACCACCGCTGCAGCCGGACCGCACCCGACGACTCCACCGTCTCCGGAACCGCGCGCGCTGCCGGCCCCGGAACCACCACCGGCGGCACCGTGAGCGGCAGCGCGCGCCGCGGCGTCTCGGCGCCGGCGGCGCTCGGCACGTCGGGAGCCGCGCCGACACGGCGGGGCAGGACGACGAAGGCGCTGGTCATGAGCCGACGGTAGGCCGGCGGGCAGACCCTGCGCGGTACCTCGACCCTGATCCGTGGAGGACACGCCCATCACGGCGATCTGGGGAGAACGGGCGGAGAAAGAGATGGCGGCATCCCATGGGGGGGATGGGATGCCGCCAGACAACGAACACCGTCCTGGGGGGAGGACGGGCGTTGCATGCGCCAGAACCCTGTTCGGCTGAGCCAGAACCGAATTCGACTGAGAACGAGCTTACGCAACCGCTGTCGAGCGGGCAAAACCGGCGCCCGGCGCGCCGTCGGATCCGAGCCGTGGGAGCCGGCATCCCCCACTATCGGCAGTAGTGACCGCCTCGGGGCGCTCAATAGAGTGGCCCGCGATGACGGTCAGCCCGTCACGCCGACCCGCAAAGGAGCGCGCCGACATGAGCAGCCAGATCGACCACCTGCTGAACGAGACCCGCCGATTCGCCCCGCCCGCAGACTTCGCCGCGAACGCCGTGGCCACCGGCGAACTGTACGAACAGGCCGCCGCCGACCGCGAGGGATTCTGGGCCGACCAGGCCCGGGAGCTGCTGCACTGGCACAAGCCCTTCACACAGGTGCTGGACTGGTCCAACCCCCCGTTCGCGACCTGGTTCGCCGACGGCGAGCTGAATG
>NZ_JANJFJ010000264.1:0-6149 GCF_024626565.1 Microbacterium sp. zg.Y909 | reverse complement strand
ACCGCCGAGCAGATCCGCAACCGCATCAAGACCGTGCTGCAGATGGCGGTCGTGCTGACGTACGGCGCCTCGATGCCGGTCGTGAAGATGGGGCGCATGGCGGGGCAGTTCGCCAAGCCCCGCTCGAGCGACACCGAGACCCGCGGCGACGTGACCCTGCCTGCCTACCGCGGCGACATCGTCAACGGCTTCGACTTCACCGCCGGGTCGCGTCAGCCTGACCCCGCGCGGCTGCTGAAGGGCTACCACACCGCGGCATCCACCCTGAACCTCATCCGTGCGTTCACGCAGGGCGGGTTCGCGGACCTGCGCGAGGTGCACAGCTGGAACAAGGGCTTCTCGTCGAACCCGGCGAATCAGCGGTATGAGCGCCTGGCGACCGACATCGACCGGGCCATCAAGTTCATGGAGGCGGCCGGAGCCGACTTCGACGAGTTGCGGCGCGTGGAGTTCTACACCGGCCATGAAGGCCTGCTGATGGACTACGAGCGCCCCATGACGCGCATCGACTCGCGCACCGGGACGCCGTACAACACCTCGGCCCACTTCCTGTGGATCGGGGAGCGCACCCGCGACCTCGACGGCGCGCACGTCGACTACTTCTCCCGCATCCGCAACCCCATCGGGGTCAAGCTCGGTCCCACGACCTCGACGGACACGGCGCTGAAGCTCATCGACAAGCTCGACCCCGAGCGGGAGCCCGGGCGCCTGACGTTCATCACGCGCATGGGTGCGGGCAAGATCCGCGACGCCTTGCCGCCGCTGCTGGAGGCCGTCAAGGACTCCGGCGCGACACCGCTGTGGGTCACCGACCCGATGCACGGCAACGGCATCACGACGCCGACCGGGTACAAGACGCGTCGCTTCGATGACGTCGTCGACGAAGTGCGCGGGTTCTTCGAGGCGCACCGCGCCGTGGGGACGTTCCCGGGCGGCATCCACGTCGAGCTCACCGGTGACGACGTGACCGAGTGCCTGGGCGGGTCGGAGATGATCGACGAGGCCACCCTCGCGACGCGCTACGAGTCGCTGTGCGACCCGCGCCTGAACCACATGCAGAGCCTGGAGCTGGCGTTCCTCGTCGCCGAGGAGCTCGAGAAGCGCTGACCGCCCGCCCGGATCGAGCGTTCGCGGCGACTGAGCGCGTCGCGTGGGCCGCACAGGGCGTCGCGCCGGTTCGGTGGACGCAGGCGGCCCGTTGCGCGGCCAGGTTGGTGCCATTCGCAGCGACTGAGCGGGTTGCGTCGGGGGATCAGCCCGTCAGGTTCATCGTCAGGTCGACGCGTTGCCCACGCGGGTACCACTCGCCGGCGCCCGGGGACATGCCCGTCACCTCCGTCAGCGGGTTGGGCACGGCGTTCCAGAAGCCCTGGTAGCTCGGTTCGAAGCCCGCCGCGCGCAGTGCCTCGGCGGCCGCGTCGCGGGTCTTGCCGGTGACATCGGGAATCGCGAACAGCTCAGGCCCCTTCGACACCACGAGGGTGACGGTGTCGCCCGGGCGCAGGGGGCCCTCCACGTCGGCCACCCCGAGCACCCGACCCTTGTCGATGTCGCTGCGCCACTCGCCGATCGTGTCGGATGCCACCAGCAGCCCGACCTCGTCCAGCGCGCGGGTGGCGGACTCCACGGACGTGTTGCCGACGTCGGGCACCGCTCCGGCCGAGACGGTCAGCGACGCGACGTCGTCCTGCCTCACGGCGCAGCCCTCGGTGCAGTCCACCGGGTCGCCACCGTCGCGCGGGGTGATGGATGCCGCGAGCACGACGTCGCGTTCGACGTCGTCACGGAACTCCCGCGCGACCTCGTCTTGCACCCGCACGATGTTCTGGTCCAGGTACTCCCGGGCCTGCGCCTCGGACATTCCCGCCAGGGGGGTGAGCGAGACCTCCGCCGGCCCACGCGAGATGAAGACGGTGACGGGGGTCTCCTGGTCCACGCGCGAGCCCGGGGTGGGTTCGGTGCGGATGACCTGGCCCGCGGGCACGTCGAGGTTGTTCTCGCCGTCCTCGACCGCCTGCAGCGTCTCGATGGCCAGCGCCGCCTCGGCATCCGCGAAGGTCATCCCGATGACGTCGGGAACGGCCACTTGAGAGCCGGGGCCCGAGCCGAACCACCAGCCGGCCCCTGCGGCGAGACCCGCCAGCAGCAGCACGACGGTCACGAGCCAGCCGCCCTTGGCGGCGTTGCGCTGCGTGCGTCGGCGCAGCCGCGTGGAGTTGTCGACGTCGGAGGTCACCGTGGGGGCGGTGAAGGCCCCGGGGAGCACCTTGGTCATCTCCCCGGAGTCGAGCACGTCCTCCTCGGACACCACGCCGATGGGCGCGGTGCGCACCACCTGCGGTGCCACGCCCAGCGACCGCTCGATCTCGCGCAGCCGGTCCAGCATCTCGCGCGCGTCGGAAGGGCGCTCGTCGGGGTCGCGCTCCGTGGCCCACAGCACCAGCTCGTCCAGCGGCTCGGGCACCCCGGGGTTCTTGGCGCTCGGGCGGGGGACCGAGTCGGTCGCGTGCTGGTAGGCGATCTGCATCGGCTGCTCGCCCTTGTAGGGCTGCTCGCCGGTGAGCATCTCGTACAGCATGATGCCGAGGGCGTAGATGTCGCTGCGGGCGTCGGCGCTGCCGCGCGTGACCAGCTCCGGCGCCAGATAGGCGATCGTGCCCAGCAGCATCTGGCCGGTCGCGGTGTTGGCCGTCGTCGCGCGCGCGAGACCGAAGTCTCCGATCTTGATGCGACCGTCCTCGGCGAGCAGCACGTTCTCGGGCTTGACGTCGCGATGGACGATACCGGCCCGGTGCGCCGCGGCCAGGCCCGACAGCACGGCATCCATGATCGTGATGGTCTGGGGCACGGTCAGTCGGCGCTGCTCGCGCAGCAGGTCGCGCAGCGTGATGCCGGGGAGGTACTCCATGACCAGGTACGCCATGTCGCCGTCCTGGCCCTGGTCGAACACGTTGACCACGTGCGGGTCGGCCAGGCGGGCGGCGGCGCGCGCCTCTTGGATGAACCGGCTCTGGAAGATCGAGTCGTCGGAGAGATGCCCGTGCATCACCTTCAGAGCGATGCGCCGCTCGAGCCGCAGGTCGGTCGCGACGTAGACCGTGGCCATGCCGCCACGGGCGATGCGAGCACGCACGCGGTACCGGCCGTCGACCAGACGGCCGATCAGCGGGTCCGTCTGCTGGCTCGTGCTCACGCGTAGAGTCTACGGACGGCGCAGCCGCTCCCCGAGTAGCGGCTCACCCTCACTGCCGCCGGTTGTGGTCATCCGAGCGCGGCGAGCCACGCGTACGCCTTCTCTTCCCACTCGCCGTAGCGGTGGGGATAGGCCGAGACCTGCACGGCCTGGGCGGCATCGGTGAATGCAAGGGCTTCCCATCCGGGTGTGTCCAGCAGCCCACGGCTGTCGGCTCCGTTGGGGTCGGACGGCCCTCCGAAGAACACCCGGGTGGCGCGCTCGACATCGCGCACCTGCTCCGGCGAGCCCCAGCCCTGGCTGGGACGCTGCTGGAAGACGCCCAGCGAATCCCGGTCGCCCCAGTCGAGATTGCGCAGCCACGACTCGACCATGCCGGTCGCGAGCGCGATGGCGATGCCCCGGTCGGGCACCCCCAGCTCCCGACCCACGCGGATGATCGTGCGGGCGTTCGCGGCCTGCTCCGCGTCGAGGCCCGCGACCGAGGCAGCCGGGATCTTCACGGTCTGACCCGGATAGATGATCGACGAACGATCCATGCCGTTGGCGGACAGCAGCGCGTCGAGCGACACGCCGTAGCGCGAGGCGATCCCCGTCATCGTGTCGCCGGCCGTGATCTCGTGCGACGCCGCAACGGGAGCAGCGGGAGCGGGGGGAGCCGCAGCGGGGGAGACGGATGCCGCGGGCTGCATGCCCGCACCGGGCAGCGCGAGCGTCTGCCCGGGATAGATGACCGAGGACCGGTCCACTGCGTTGGCAGCCAGCAGCGCGTCGGTCGACACTCCGTGTCGTGACGCGATGGCGCTCATGGTGTCGCCGGCGACGACCGAGTAGGCCCCGGCAGGGGGTGCCGCGGGCGCGACGGGTGCGGCGGCGGGAGCGGCCAGCTGGATCGTCTGACCGGGCATGATGACCGACGACCAGGTCAGAGAGTTCAGGGCGAGCACATCTGTCACCCGCAGCCCGTGCGCGGCTGCGATCGAGCTGATGGTGTCGCCCGGTTCGACGACATGGGTGGTCGGTGTCGAGGGTGTGGCGGGCAGCGCGCGCCCGGCAGGAAAGGACTTGCTGCCGGCGGACGCCGGTGCGACCGCCGCGTCGCGCAGCACGGGGTGGGGCGTGACGGCGTGGGCGGCCTGACCCGACGTGAGCAGCAGCGCGAGTGACCCTGCCGCAGCGGCCGGCCAGTTTCGGCGGACGGCTGCTGCGGTGGTCGATGCGAGAGGGGATGAAAGCCGGGGTGCGGCGGCGGGGGCCGGCGCGAGGGCGCGGTGTCGTCGCATGGTGAGGTCTCCTTCGGGGAACCCCCGTCACGCTGTCACGGAAGTCAATACGGGTCAACGCGAGTGACGCAAGTGACCCCTGTGAATGATGAGATTCTCATGAAGCGGCCGGACCCATCCCAACTGGATGCCATCATGGGAGGGTGACCGGCGACACCACCTCTTCGCGCATCGAGACCACCTGGCTGACACTGCCTGAACTCGTCGAGACCCTCGGCGAACCACTGGGCCGGGTGAGGCGTCTCATCGACGAGTACCACCTCGTGGCATCCCGTCGCACCGGCAAGCTGGCGGTGCCCGAGGTGTTCATCGTGGACGGGCACCCGCTCTCTTCGCTGCGGGGAACGGCGATCGTGCTGCACGACGCCGGATTCACCGACGACGAGGCGATCGACTGGCTTCTCGACCACGACGACTCGATCGGTCTGCCCCCCATCGAGGCGCTTCGTCGGGGCCGCAAGGCCGAGGTGCGCCGGGTCGCCCAAACGCTCGCCTGATCTGCGTGCTTGCCTGATCAGCGCGAGTCGGCTTGATCAGGATGAGCGAGCCGTCGCGGCGCGGGCGAGGTCCCGCAGTTCGCCGAGGGCGGCATCGCCCAGGTGCGCGCCGCGCAGCGCCCGGTCGGCCTCGGCGGCGTAGGCGGAGATCAGAGCCTCCACGCGGTCCAGGGCACCCGAGTCGATGATCGTGCGCTGGAGTGCGCCGATCTGCTCCTGGTCGAGCTGCGGGTCGCCGATGAGTTCGTCCAGCGTGCGCCGCGCGCTCACGGGGAGCGCCTCGCGAGCGTAGGCGATGAGCACGGTGCGCTTCCCTTCGCGCAGATCGTCTCCGGACGGCTTGCCAGTGACCGCGGCGTCGCCGAAAACGCCCAGCACGTCGTCGCGCAGCTGGAACGCCATGCCCACGGGGTGACCGAACTCCGCCAGCGCGGCGTGCTGCTGCGGGTCCGCGCCGGCGAGGGCTGCCCCCACCAGAAGCGGCTGCTGCACGCTGTAGCGGGCGGACTTGAGGGATGCCACGCGCAAGGCCCGGTCTGCGTGCTCGCCGTCGGGGGACTGCCGGAAGGCCGCTTCCTCGGCGATGTCGAGGAACTGTCCGATCGTGACGTCGCGCCGCATGAGTGCGTATTCCCGCCGAGCAGCGGCGGCGCGGGCGGCATCGGCGGCCGAGATGAGCCCCTCTTCGAGCAGGTCGTCGCTCCAGGCGACCAGCAGATCACCCAGCAAGATTGCCGCGGAGCGGCCGAAACCCGCCTGGTCGCCCAGCCAGCCGGCATCGCGGTGCCCTGCCTCCAGCGCGCGATGCGCCGACGGGCGCCCGCGCCGGGTGTCGGAGTTGTCGATGAGGTCGTCGTGCACCAGCGCGGCCGCCTGGAAGATCTCCAGCGCCGCAGCGGCGGCGATGACCTCCGGCGGGGCATCCCCGGGGCGCCGGCCACCGGCCTCGGCCACAGCCCGCCATCCGGTCACGCAGAAGCGGGCGCGAAGGCGCTTTCCCCCGCCCACGGCGCCGACACCCGCCTCGATGAACGACACCGCTTCCGGCCCCTCTGCACGGGCGGCATCCCGCTGGTGTGTGAAGAAGGCGATCAGTCGCTGTGAAACAGCCTCGATGGGATCCGCAGTAGGCGACACGGGCCTAGCCTAGTTCTCGACGGCACGGTTAGAATCGAT
>NZ_JANJFJ010000031.1:0-25311 GCF_024626565.1 Microbacterium sp. zg.Y909 | reverse complement strand
CGCTCGGAGCGCTCGCGAACACCGCGGCGTACAGCGCCGGCGCCGGCTGGCTGGAAGACGTGCGCGACTACCTCGACGGCAACCGCCGCCTGCTGGCCGCGCTGCTGGCGGAGCACGTGCCGCTCGCGCGGATGATCCTGCCCGAGGGGACCTACATCGCGCTCATCGACTTCCGCGCCTATGGACTCGAGGGCGACCTCGGGGAGTGGTTCCGCCAGCACGCCCGGGTCGCGATGACCGACGGCGCGGCATGCGGGCAGGCAGCTGTCGGCCACGCACGATTCGTGTTCGCGCTGCCGCGACCGCTTCTGCGCGAGGCGGTGCTGCGCATCGGGCGTGCGCTGGACGAGCGCGCCAGCGCGTCCGACGCCGCGTAGTACGGCGCGGCCCGCCCGTCGGGTGCCGGCGCGTCACCGGCTGACCGAACACTAGTAAGGCGCGCCGGATCCGCAATTGGCTGTGGGCTACGACATCCTCAAGGACCCCCCGCCCTTGGGCGAAGCCGAGATCACACCGGGCAGTGCGGCGTCACGCGCGGCTCAGCCGATTCCAGGCGAGCGCGGCGAGCAACTCCGCCTGCAACGACAGCACGCTGTCGTCGAAGCTGGTCCCCTCGGCGTGCAGCGGGTTGGCGCCGCTGGGCGGCGCCGCACCGACGAACACCAGGGCACCCGGCACCTGCTCAAGTACGTACGCGAAGTCCTCCGACGCCATCGATGGCGCAGACATGCGGGTGACCCGGTCGGCGCCGACCACGTCATCGAGCAGCGCCAGCGCCGCCCGTGTCTCGCCCGGGTCGTTGTACGTCACCGGATAAGAGGCGATGAACTCGCTCTCCAGCGTGCAGCCGTTTGCCTCCGCGATCCCCGCCAGCACCCGCGGCAGTACGGTGCGCACCGTCTCCAGCGTGGCAGCGGACAACGTGCGGATGTTCGCCTCCAGGTGCACGGCCGAAGCCAGCACGTTGCTGGCTTCGGAGTCGCTCCACAGCCGGGTGATGGAGATGACCGCCTGATCGGTGGCCGGCAGGCGCCGGGCCGCGAAGGACTGCACGGCCATGATGAGCTGCGCCGCCACCGGCACGGGGTCCGCGGCGAGCTGGGGGAAAGCCGCGTGGCCGCCGGTGCCGCGCACGACCAGTCGCAGCGCACTGGCGCTGGCCATCATCGCGCCCTCGCGGGTGACCACCCGGCCGTGCGGAGTCGCGCTGTCCACGTGCAGCGCGTACGCCGCGATCGCCCGCTCCCCTGCCGCATCCAAGACACCCTCTTCGACCATGATGCGGCCGCCGCCCTGCCCCTCCTCGCCGGGCTGGAACATGAAGACCACCGTCCCCGGCAGTTCTTCCCGCAGTGCGACGAGCAGCCGCACGGCGCCGAGCAGCCCCGCCATGTGCAGGTCATGACCGCAGGCATGCATCGCCCCGGAGGCCGCGGCGAAATCCAGCCCGGTCGTCTCGGTGATCGGCAAGGCGTCCATGTCCGCGCGCAGCAGCACGACCGGCCCGGGAGCGCCACCGCGCAGCACGGCCGTCACAGAGCTGAGCGAACGACCCGTCGATATCGCCAGCCCCAGACCCTCGAGCTCACGCAGGATTATGGCCTGGGTGGCGGGAAGGTCGAGCCCGACCTCAGCCGCGGCATGGAGTTCGCGACGCACCGCGACCAGCCGGTGACGCAGCGCCTCCGCCTGCTCACGCAGTCCGTCGACAAGCGCATCAAGCACGGTCCAGCTCCAGTTCACGCCCGAGCACCGGGACCGCGGCGAGCAGATCCCGCGTATACGCCTCGGCGGGCGCGCCCAGCAGCGCCTCGGTCCCACCGCGCTCGATGATCACTCCGCCGCGCATGACCGCGATGTCGTCGCTGATGTATCGGACCACCGCCAGGTTATGGGAGATGAACAGCATGGTCAGACCCAGTTCGCTCTGGAGCCTGCGCAGGAGGTTCAGCACGGTCGACTGCACCGAGACATCCAGTGCGCTGGTGACCTCGTCGGCGATGAGGATGTCGGGTTCACCCGCGAGTGCGCGAGCGATCGTGATGCGCTGGCGCTGGCCACCAGAGAACGAGCGCGGCCGTTCGCCGGCGCGCGCCGGGTCGAGATCCACCTGGCGCAGCAGTTCGGCGACGCGCTGGCGTCGTGTCCCCGCTGACAGCGTGCGTCCCGTGGCACGCAGCCCTTCGGCGATGGAGTCACCGATGGACATCCGCGGGTCCAGCGATGAGAAGGGATCCTGGAAAACCATCTGGATCCGGCGCCGGGCTGCCGTGGCCTGGTGGGAGCGCCCGACTGCACTGACGCCGTGAACGCGCACGTCACCGCTGTACACTGCGGCAAGCCCCACAGCAGCCTGTGCGATCGTGGACTTGCCCGAGCCGGACTCCCCGACGAGCCCCAGGGTGCGGCCGGTGCCGACCTCGAGCGACACACCCGAGACGACCTCTCGCCGTCCGTAGCGGACCCGCAGGTCTTCGATCTCCAACGCCGTGCTCACAGCGCAACCTCCTCACGGTCGGCCGGGGGCGTCGCGCCGGCGCCGGCGGTGTCGATGCGCTCCGCGAGGTCACGGGGGCGCAGGCTGTCACTGATCACGGGCAGCGGCCGAGTGCGATCCGAGTTCATGTCGGGCAGGCAGGCGATCAGCCCGCGCGTGTACGGGTGTGACGCGTCCTGCTTGATCCGTCGCGCGTCCAGCTCCTCGACGATCGCGCCATCCTTCATCACGACGACGCGGTCACAGAAGCCCGACACCAGGGCGATGTCGTGCGAGATGAAGACGATGCCCGCGCTGGTGGCCTCCTGGGCGTGCCGCAGCACGCTCAGGACCTGGCGCTGCACGGTGACATCCAGTGCCGTCGTGGGCTCGTCGGCGATGATCAGGCGCGGCCGGCCGGTCAGCGCCATGCCTATCATCGCCCGCTGACGCATGCCCCCGGAGAATTGATGGGGATAGTCACCCAGCCGCGAATCCGGCTCGGCGATGCCCACGGCACGCAGGCCCTCGACCGCACGAGCGCGCGCCTCGGCGCGGCGCATTCCCAGGTGCTCACGCGAGACCTCCGTGAGCTGTCGGCCGATCGTCAGGGCCGGGTTGAGCGAGGTGAGTGGGTCCTGGAAGATCACGCCGAGTTCCACGCCCAGCCGCTTGCGCGCGGCGAGGGAGAGCGCGCCGCCCAGGTCGATGTCGTCGAACCGGCGCACCTCGGCGGCCACGATCGCCGGCGCGTCCAGCAGCCCGGCGAGCGCCATCGCGGTCAGCGACTTGCCCGATCCAGACTCGCCGACGATGCCGACCACCTCACCGGGCTCGACCCTCAGATCCACCCCGTGCACTCGCTCGACCACACCACCCTCGCCGTCGGGGAAGGCGACCCGCAGGCCCCGAACCTCTGCCAGCGCGGTGCCGCGTGGGCGCTCCGGGCGTGCGGCGGCCGCGGGCACACGGGCACGCCGTCGCACCGCCACCGCGGCTCGACTGGCATCCGCCGTGGCACGCAGCCCTTGGCCGGGCTGCTCACCGAGCGTCTCGGCGATCATCGTGAAAACCACGCCCGCGAAGACCACCGCGACGCCGGGTCCGACTGCGGCCATCGGGTTCGTATAAAGGTGACCCAGACCCTCGTTGAGCAGCCGGCCCCAGTCGTAGTCCGGAGCCTGCACGCCGAGACCGAGAAAAGACAAGCCCGCGAAGGATAGAAGCGTCGTGCTGGCCGCCGCAGCGGACTGCACCAGCAGCGGGTTGGCGATGTTCGGCAGGATGTGCCGGAACATGATCACCAGTCTGCCGACGCCCACCACGCGCGCGGCGCGGACGTAGTCCTGATCGCTCACCGACGAGGCCATGTTGTAGACCAGCCGGGTCACGCTCGGGATGCCGGCCAGACCGATGGCCAGCATCGCCCCGATCGCAGAGGCGTTCCAGATCACCGTGAAGAAGAGCACCAGCAGCAGCCACGGGAAGGCGAGGAGGATATCCATCACCCAGATGACGGCCCGGCGTGCGCGCCGCGGAAGCATGACGGCGCTCAGACCGATGACGAGGCCACCGACCATCAGCATCGCTGTCGCGCCGGCCGCCAGCAGAAGCGAGGTGCGGGTGGCAACCATGACGCGGGCGAAAATGTCGCGTCCGATGTCGTCCGTGCCGAAGAGGTGCGCGGCGCTCGCGGGCGCCCACCGCGACGCGATGTCGCGGGCGGTGGCGGCTTCCATCCAGAGAGTGGGACCCATGACGGCGATCAGCACCAGTACGGCGATGCCGACCTGGGCCGCTATGCCGGGGACGCTGATCCAGCGGGACCGCCGTCGCCGTCGCGTGGGCACCGTCGCGGTGCGGGGCGGGCTGAGCTTGGGGAGTACCGAGGAGGTCATCGTCGCACCATCAACCTTCTGCGATCGTCGTGCGGGGGTCGACCGTGAGCAGGATCAGATCGACGACGAGGTTCACGGCGAGCACGCTGAAGGCGTAGACCAGGACCATGCCCTGGATCATCGGATAGTCCTTGCTGCCGATCGCGGAGATCAGCGAGCTGCCGGCGCCCGGGATCGCGAAGATCGTCTCGATGATGACAGTGCCGGCGACCAGTCCGGAGAGGATGAGCCCCCCCACCGTGAGCGTTGCGGTGATGATGTTCGGCAGCGCGTGGCGCATCAGAATCACACGATGCGGGAGCCGCTTGGCCTTCGCCGTGGCGATGTAGGTGGAATCCAGCACCTTGATCATCTCCACTTGCACGATCCGCGCCAAGTAGGCCATGGCGCCCAGCGCGAGCGCGAGGACCGGGAGCACGACATTGCGCGGTTCACCCCACCCGGCCGGCGGCAGAATCGTGAGCCACATGCTGAACACCGAGATCAGCCCGACGGCCAGCACGAACTCCGGGATCGCGATGATCACACCGAGGGCTCCGGAGACGGCGCTGTTGGCAGTGCCGCCTCGGCCGCTGCGGGCGATGAGAGCGGCGCCCATGCCGATCGGCAGCGCACCGAGCATCGCCACGACGAACCCGAGCGCGGCCAGCGTCAGCGTGGTCGGGAAGCGGGACGCGATGGTGTCCCCGACCGAGAGCCCTGACTGGATAGAGGTCCCGAGGTCCCCCCGCAGCAGGCCTGCGAGGTAGTTCACGAGCTGCTGCGGGACGGGCTGATTGAGCCCCAGCTCGATCCGGGTCGCCTCGACCAGCGAGGCGGGCGCGGTCGGCCCGAGCGCCGCTCGCACCGGGTCCCCGGGCACCAGGTGCACGAGGAAGAACGCGGCGAGGACCACGACGAGCAGACTGACGACGAGCCGTCCGATCCGGCGCATGGCGAAGTCAGCGCGCGGTGAGATCCGCGCACGCAACTGGCCCGGCCAGCTCGGGGTGGGTGCGCCCCGTTGTACGTCTGCCGTCGTGGTCATCGCCGGTCGCTCACTCCGTCATCCGGATGGTGGTGGGCTGGATGTAGTCGGTGATCTCGAAGGTCGCACCCGACATGTAGGTCGGGCGAATCGTCCCGGTCAGCAGGAAGGTGTGGAAATTCTCCACTACGAGCTTCTCGGCCTGCTCCCAGTAGCCGCAGGCCTCGTCGGCGTCGGCCGCGGATCCCGCCTGCTCGGCGTACGACAGGTACTCCTCGTCGACGACGCCCATGAAGTTCAGACCGCCTTCCTCAGGCGACGCACCGCCGTAGAAGAGGTTCTGCACGACGGGGCTGCCCACACCGATCTGGATCCAGCCGGTGTCGTAGTCGAACGTCTCGTACAGGTACTCCGACCATGCGGCACCGTCCATCGCCGTCAGCACGGTCGCGACGCCCAGCTCCGCCCAATCCTCAGCGAGCAGTTCTGCGCCGGAGGCGTGCGCCGCCGATGTGGCGTCGTAGATGAAGTCGATCTCCAGCGGCTGTCCGCCCTTCGAGCGCGTCCCGTCGGCGCCCGCGACCCAGCCCGCCTCGTCCAGCAGCTCCGCGGCACGCGCCGCGTCGGCTTCCGGGCGTTCCCAGACCGGTTGCTCGTTGAAGCAGGTGAAGGGCGCGTCGGTGATCCAGGAGGTCAGTTCGTAGGGGCGTCCACCCGAGACCACCTCGCGCGCGTCCTCGTGGGCGAAGCCGAGAATGAGCGCCTCTCGCACAAGGGGGTCACTCGTGGGACGATCTGCTCGCTCGTTGAAGAGCATCTGGCCGATCGGGTTGATCGTGCCCTTGAACTCGAAACCGGCGCTTTCGATGCGGTCCTGGTCGGGGCCTTCGACGGCAGCGGCGTTCAGCTCCCCGGAAAGAAGGAGGTTCGCGCGCGTCGAGGTATCGGTGACCACGCGGATCTCCAAGCCCTCGGGCAGCCCCGCCGTCTCGGAGGTCAGGCCGTCGGGTCCCCAGGTGTAGTCGTCGCGGGTCTCGTAGGTGTAGAGGTCCGCGCTCACGTCGGTGAGTGCGTACAGCCCCGTGCCGTTGGACGCTGCCTCGAGGCTCTTCGGGTCTTCGAGCCCCGCAGGGGCGACCATGTCGATCGTGCCGATGATGGTGGCGAAGAACGGGTCCGAAACGTCAGCCGTCACCGTGAGGGTCAGCCCTTCGCCGCTGGCGGAGAGGCCGGCGGGGAGCACGTCGCCGAGGACCGTCGCGTTGGCGGGGTCGGCGTGGTAGTTGATGTTGGCCGCCGCGGCAGCGGCGTCCAACACGCTGCCGTCGTGGAAGGTGACGTCGTCCTTGAGCTGGAAGGTCACCGAGGTGCCGTCCTCGCTGAGTTCCCACGACTCCGCGAGCCACGGGATCTCCTCGCCGTCCGGGCCGATGTAGATCAGCGACTCGTAGGCGTAGGTGATGACCTGGATCTCCTGCGGCTGGGTGGCCGTCATCGGGATGATGCTGCCGACCTCCGGGAAGATAGCCTGCGTGAAGACGCCCCCGGAGACGGCATCGTCGCCGCCTCCGGCTTCCGACGTCCCGCTGCAAGCGGCCAGCGTCAGGGCGAGGGCGACGATTCCGGCGCCAACAGGTATTGCGGTGCTGCGTTTCATTTCGGTTCCTCTTTCGGGTTCGGGTGATGCATGTCCTGCTTCTCGGGTCAGCGGACGGGGGCTCCGGCGGTCAGGCGGGCCAGAGGCCCCGCCGCCTTCACCGTGACGTTCACCGTCGGCTGGGCCGTGTAGGGAACGTGGGTCTCGTGCACTTCGACGACGGAGACCTGGAGGGGGTCCGCGCCGGCCTGGATCGCCTTGGCGATCGCCGCTTCGGATGCCTGCTCGATGGCCGTCTCGCGCTCGCCCATCGGCGCCATCTGGTCTGCCCGGCCGCCGGCGAGCGAGATCGCCGCGCCGACCGCGTTCGCGACGCCGCCGTGGTGCGGGCGCAGGATCTCGCCGGCGCTGGCGAGGCTGTCGGGGACGAGGAAGCCCCCGCCGCCGACCACGACCAGTGGGAGGTCCATCCGTCCGAGCGCGAGCTGCTCGACGGCATCCTCCAGACGGGCCGCGATGTGCGCCATCGCGGCCTCGAGCGCGGCGGAGGTGGCGCTGGACAGCGCCGGCAGACGGCGACCGCCGATCGGGTTGCCCCGCAGCGCCGCTGCGTCGGTGAGCGTCGGGGTGGAACCGCCGAAGAGCAACGCCTCCTCGTTGATGCGGTAGCCGACCGATTCCGGTCCGACCCGGCCGGTGGCGACATCGACGATCGTGCCACCACCGATCGCGATGGAGAGGATGTCGGGCATGCGGAAGTTGGTGCGCACACCGCCGATTTCGCGCGGCAGGGTCGATTCCCGGGGGAAGCCGCCCACGACGACGCCGAGGTCGCTGGTCGTGCCGCCGACGTCGATGACGATCGCGTCGTCGTGTCCGGACAGGTACGCCGCGCCGCGGATGGAGTTGGCCGGCCCCGAGCCGATCGTGAGCACGGGGTACTGCGCCGCGTGGTCCAGCGACATCAGCGTGCCGTCGTTCTGCGCGAAGAACGTGGCGGCATCCAGCCCTTCCGCGGCCACCACCTCGGCAAGGCCGTCGGTGACGGAGCGGGCCACGCTGTACAGGGCCGCGTTCAGCAGCGTTGCGTTCTCCCGTTCCAGCAGCCCGGTCGGGCCGATGTCCTGGCTGAGGAACACGCGCGCGTCGGGGCCCAGGTGCCGGCGCAGCAGGTCGGCGACCTCGAGCTCCTGATCGGGCGAGGACGGGCTGAAGATCCCGGCGACGGCGATCGCGTCGAAGCTCTCCAGCCCGTCGACGAAGCGCAGGATGCCGTCGCGCTCCAGCGGCGCGATCGGCGTGCCGTCGACCATGTGGCCGCCACCGAGCATCGCCGAGCCCGCGAGCACCATGTCGACGAGGTCACGCGGCCAGCCGGTCAGCGGGGGGTACTCCGTGGCCGCGGGGGCGCCCAGGCGGATCATCGCGACGCGATCCAGCCCGCGGCGCTGCACGATCGCGTTGGTCGCGTGCGTGGTGCCGAGCATCACGCGCGACACCCGGTCGCGGTCGTCACCGAGCGCCGCAAGCACATCGGCGATGCCGGCGCGGATGCCGCTGGAGATATCGTCGGTGGTCGCCCGCTTGGTGTGCGCGAGCACGGCGCCGGCGCCGTCCAGGACGACCGCGTCGGTGTTGGTTCCACCGACGTCGACGCCGATCGAGAGGTCGCGGGCGGTCATCGACGGGCTCCTTCGAACGGGACGTACGGCAAGTCGTAGCCGAAGGCCGCGGGACCGGCGAGCTCGAGCCCACGGGCGGTGCGCCAGATCGGATCGCAGGCCCAGGCGAGCACCGAGACACGCTGGCCGAAGCGGAGCATCTCGGTGGTGATCGCGTGGCCGGTTTCGGCGTCGATGATGGTGATGAGGTCAGGGACGCTCACGAGCACCTCGCCGTCCTCGAGCACCATGAGGTTCTCGTTCTGCAGCTCGAGCCGCTGCAGGCGCCCGCGGTCCGCGCCCGTGCCCGTGATCGTCACCGATCCGCGAACGAAGCCGCCGACGGTTCGACGGTCGAGGTCGGTGATCTTGCCGGTGAACAGCACGCGGGCATCCAGCTCGGCGGCGACGGCTGTGACCGGGTCGGCGGAGGACATCAGGGCGTGGCCGACACGGATCGCCGCGCTGACGGTGCCCTCGATGACCGCGCCCTTCACCGTCTCGGCCGTCATCGGGTAGTGCGCGCCGATGCAGATCGAACCGCTCGCGACGGTCAGCGCACGGGCGTGGCGCTCCAGCCAGTGCAGGTCCACCGTCTTCATGACCGAGATGTTGCCGACCACGTCGCTCTGCACGGCCCACTCGCAGGGCAGGCCGGCCACGTTCATCGCCACCATCGCGGCGTCCGGGAACGCGCGTCCCATGCCGTCGGCGTCGAGGACCTTCAGGCCCAGTCGCGCCGCCCAGCCGATCGGCTGCACGCCGTTGCTTCCGCCGATCTCCGCCGCCATCAACGTGGTGACAGGCCGGCCGAGCAGGAGCTCGGCCTCGGCCAGCAGGGCGTGGATCTGCCCCGTGGCCGACAGCATCTCGATGCCGACGGTGGGGGCACCGATGCCGGACATCAGGATCACGACGTCATCGGGCCCGAACTCGTCGACTGTGACCAGCGGGACGGGGCCGTGCGTGCGCAGCGCGTTCTCGACCATGATCTGGGCGGTGTACACCGCGCCGCCACCGCCGGTGCCGAAGATCGCCGTGCCGACACCGAGCGCCGCAATGTCATCCGCGGTGATGTGGGTCAGCCGCTCCGTTGCAGGAGGGACGGGGTGGTTCTGTGCCATATGGCCAAGGTACGGACATGGCGATTCAGGGACAATGTTCCCGTAATCCAGTGTTTCAAGCAATACTGTGCTCGTGGCACGGGTGACGATCACGGACGTTCATGCAGAGGCACAGCGCCTGGGGGTGCGCCGGGCAGCGGGCCCGCTCGACGCGCGGCCGGTCGATCGGGTGGACCTCGTTGCGATAGGGCGACTGGATGCTGCCGCATCCGGCACCCTGGTCATCCTCACCGATGAGGTGCAACCCGCCCCGTACCGCATCGACGTCGCGCTGCGGCAGGCGGCTGCCCGCGGTCTGGCCGGCCTCGTCTTCATGGTCGAGTTGACCCTGCCCGAGACCGCGACAGCGCTCGCGGAGCGCGCGGGGGTGCCGGTCTTCGCCGCCCCGGGGGTCAAGCCCGCCGATCTCGCGAAGTCGATCGACCGCGTCCTGTCCGGCGGTGCCTCCGAAGCGATGATGCGCGGTGCTCATGCGATCGGTCAGGCCAGCGCGGCCGCGGCCGGGCCGGACAGCACACTCGGGCAGATCCTCGCCGTGGGCGGCACGGCGCTGGGCACCGAGCTGGAACTGATCGACGATCCGACGGTGGCCTGGTCTGCGGCGGATGCCGTCTGCATCGGCGAGGTCCCCATCGGCCGTCTCGTCGCACGCGCACCGGATGCCGCGACCGCCGTCGCCCTCCCCGTCATCGCCTCACTGCTCTCCCGCGTGGCGCAACGGCAGAGTCGTGATCGGTATGCCTCCACGCAGTCCCGCGCAGACCTGCTCGTGGAGCTGGTGCTCGCCGAATCACCCCGGGTGGAGGGGCTGGCCGGGCAGGCGGCGCGCCTCGGTCTCCCCCTGCAGCTGTCGCACGTCGTGGCCTGGCTGTCGCCGGCACACCCCGCCGATCCCGCCGCCCGCGCGCCGCGCAGCGTGCAGCCGCCTCTGGAGTTGTTCGCACTGAACCTGGTGGACGCGCGCGAGGAGATGTGGCACGTCGCCTTCGTGCAGGACGACATGATGATCGCCAGCACCGAGGAGAACGGCGCCGGCGATCACCAGCGCCGGGTGCGCGAGGTCGCCGCGCAGATACAGGCGCACGCACAGAGCCTGGCCGGGCACGGGTGGACCTACACACTCGGACTGGGCACGCCTCAGCTCGGTGCTGCCGGGTTGCGGCAGTCGGCGGCGGAGGCGCGGTTGGCCGCAGAGTCGGCGATCGCCGCCGGCCGGCTCGGCGGAGTGGAGCTGACCGATGTCACGGGGCTGCGGCGGGTGCTGCTGGCGCTGTACGCCTCGCCCCTCAGCCGCAACCTGCTCGATGACATCCTGCGTCCGCTGGACACGCTCGGCGCGGAGCGCAAACTCACCGCCGTCCGGACGCTGCTGTCCTACCTCGCCCACAACGGCTCCCTCGCACAGGCGGGACGCGAGCTGATGCTGCATCCGAACGGGGTCGGGTACCGTCTGCGCCGCATCCGGGAGCTCCTCGACATCGACCTCGACGACCCCGAGGTGCGGTTCGCCGTGGAGCTCGCGTGTCGCGTGCGCCTCCTCGGCTCTAGCTGAGCGTGCTGCCCGGCCCGGGACGCCGGTCCGAGGGCTCGGCGCGCAGCTGCGCGTCGTGCGCCCCGAGCGCCGGCGCGCGCGGCAGCATCGACGTGCCGTTCGTGCCGAGCGCCGAGCGCGCGATCGTCACCCCGTCGTCATCGAAGACCAGCCCCAGGTCGGCCGCGTGCGCGCCGTCTGCCGCCTGCTCCGGTGTGCGCACCCGCGCGACGAGCACCCGCCCGGCACGAAGGCGCGTCACGATCTCGTCGACCGTGAGCTGCGCCGTCCGCTCGCCCAGGATCCTCTCGACGGCCTCACGCCCCACCACCCGTGCGTCGTTGGTCCGCCACCGTTCATCGCCGAGGCTCTGCTCCAGCTCCAGCGCAGCGACGAGCCGCACGAACATCGCATCGTTCGTCGCCCCCAGCACGACATGCCCGTCGACGGCGACGAACGCCCGGTACGGCACGATCGAGGGATGCGCGCTGCCCCAGGGTCGCGACGGCGGACCACCTGCGGAGGTGGCCGCGATCACCGTCCCCAATGAGCTGAGCGCCGTCGCGAAAAGCGAGAACTCCAGGCGACGCCCTCGGCCGGTGCGCTCGCGTTCGAAGAGCGCGGCGAGCACCCCGTTGACCATCGACATGCCGGTGGCGATGTCGACCATCGCGACCCCGGAGCGCACCGGATCAGCGCCCTCGTAGCCGGTGACGTGCATGAGCCCGGACTCCGCCTCGACCGTCACCGCGGTTCCCGGCTCGGCCGCCAGCGGACCTGCCTGACCGAAACCGCTGATGGAGGCGTACACCAGCCGTGGGTGGCGCGCACACAGGCGAGCGGCGCCGATGCCGAGGCGCTCGGCGACGCCGGGGCGGAAGCTCTCGACCACGACGTCGGCCGACTCGATGAGGCTATCGGCAACGCCCCGGTCGGCCGGCTCGGTCAGATCGAGCGTGACGGAGCGTTTGCCCCGGTTGACCGCGTGGAAGTACGCGCTGGCGCCGTGCACGAACGGCGGCCCCCAGTGTCGCGTCTCATCGCCGATCTGTGGCTGCTCCACCTTGATCACGTCCGCGCCGAGCTCCGCCAGGGTCATCGTGGCATAGGGACCGGCGAGCAATCGCGTGAAGTCGACGACGCGGATGCCGAGCAGCGGCTGGAAGGGCATGACGCGACGCTACCGGCCGCCGCGACCGACACGGACGGTCGATCCCCCATGGCCTGCCCGCTGCGGTGGGCGATCACGACACGTGCCGCCGCGATCAGCGCGTGAACACCCGCTCGCCGCGCACCCAGGTCTCCGCGACGCGGACCTGGGCGATCTCGTCCGCGGGCACGGTGAAGACATCCCGCTCCAGCACGGCGAAGGATCCGTCGAAGCCGGGCGCGATCATCCCCACGCCCTGCAGGGGGGACAGCAGACGGGCGCGTCCGGTGTACAGCAGCAGGGCCTGCGCAACGTCGATCGCCGCCTCCGGCCCGAAGTCGATGCCGTCGTAGGTGCGCCGACGCACGGCCGCCTCGACCGAGAGCATCACGTCGTCGGCGCCGCTCCACGCCGTCGCCGGCCGGTCCGACGAGAGGGCGAGCGGCGCGATGCCGTCGTAAAGCCGCGCGATCGGGTAGGCATCGGGTACCTGCTCGGCGCGCAACGCCTTCTCGTAGCCGTCGTATTCGGCGAAGAAGAAGACCGTGTGCGTGGCGATGCCGAAAGACATGCGCGCCCCGCGCAGCCTGGTCAGGTAGTCCTCGCCCACGATGGTCGCATGCTCGATGCGCACCGAGGGGATCCCCTCCAACCAGGGCTCGGCATCGGCGAAGAGATCAGCGACCCGGTCCAGTGCCCGGTCACCCATCGCGTGCACGGCCAGCTGCACTCCGTTGCGGCGCGCCCACTCGCCCGCAGCCACGACCTCGGCGTCGTCGACGAGCCGCAGTCCGTGGTCGCAGGAGTCCGGATAGGGTGCGTGGACCCAGGCGGTGCGGTTCGAGTACGCCCCGTCGAGCACGACTTTGACGCCGGCGACCGCGATCGGGCCCTCGCGATCTTCCGTCGTCAGGTCGGCCAGCGGATGCCGCGCGTCCCAGCCCGGGTACAGCGCCACCCGCGTGCGCAGGCCTTGCCGGGCTGCCTCGCGGAAGGTCGCGAGCGGCTGATCGATGCGCGTCGAGAGCAGATCGCACACCGCGACGATGCCGCGCGAGGCGAGCTCGTCGCCGAGGGCCACGAGTGAGGCGACCTGCTCCTGGCGGGTGGGCGCGGGGATGAACGCGGTGACGGCGGCGACCGCCGCGATCTCGGTGAGCACCCCGTTAGGCCGGCCGTCGTCGTCCCGTTCGAAGCGCGCACCGGTGGGGTCCGGGGTGTCGGCGGTGATGCCGGCCACCTGCAGCGCCCGGGTGTTGCACACGGCGGAGTGCGCGTCGCAGCGCCACACCAGCACGGGCCGCTGCGTGCTCACCCGGTCCAGGTCCGCGGCCGTCGGCATCGCCCGCCCCGGGAACTTGGTGTCATCGAAGCCGCGCCCCAGGATCCATGCCCCGGGGTCGGTCACGGTGTCGGCGTGGGCGAGCAGCACGGCCACCAGCTCGTCCGGTGATGTGACAGCCGGCGGGAAGCACTCCGCGGCGGCGACCGTGCCGGCGATCAGGGCAGGATGCGTGTGGCTGTCGATGAGCCCGGGCACAACGGTGCGACCGCCGAGGTCGACGGCGGGCTGCTCGGCGACCTCGGTCGCATCGCCCACCCAGTCGATCACCCCGTCGACGACCCGGAAGGCCGAGGCGAAGGCGGTCTCCGACTCGCCGGTGAACACCCTCGCGTTGGTGAACAGCGTCACGATGCTCCGATCAGCCGACGGGGACGGGCGATGTGGCGAAGCCGAACAGGTCCTTGGGGTCCTCCGGGGCGGCCACGAGGTCGATCTCCCGCGCGAAGTCGGTGCCCGACACGTCGTCGCGCAGGTGACGAAGCGCCGAGAAATCCTCGATGGCGAAGCCGACCGAGTCGAACACGGTGACCTGTTGCGCCGAGGTGCGCCCGGCGGCGGTACCCGCCAGCACCTCCCAGAACTCCGTCACCGGGAAGTCCGCGGGGACATTCTGGATCTCGCCCTCGATGCGGGTCTGCGGCGCGTATTCGACGAACACCGGGCCGCGGCTCAGGATCGCCGGATCGAGTTCCGTTTTGCCCGGGCAGTCGCCGCCGATCGTGTTGATGTGCATGCCCGGCGCGATGTCGGCATCGGTCAGCACCTGGGCGGCGGCTTTGTCCGCCGTGCATGTCGTGACGATGTCGGCGCCCGTCGCCGCCTCCGACGCGGAGCCGCACACGGTGATGTCGAAACCGCGCGAGGCCAGGTTGCGCACGAATTTCGCCGTTGCGGCGGGATCGACATCGAACACGCGCAAGCGGTCGACCCCGAGCACTGCGCGGAAAGCGAGCGCCTGGAACTCGGCCTGGCTGCCGGCGCCGACCATCGCCATCACGCGAGAGTCCCGTCGGGCAAGCCGGCGCGCGACCATCGCCGAGGTGGCCGCCGTGCGCAGGGCCGTCAGCAGGGTCATCTCGGCCAGGAACACCGGGTAGCCGTTGTGCACGTCGGCGAGGACCCCAAACGCCGTGACGGTCTGGAAGCCGCGCGCCGGGTTGAACGGGTGGCCGTTGACGTACTTGAAGGCGTACAGTTCGGGGTCGCTGATCGGCATCAGCTCGATCACGCCGAACGGAGTGTGGTTGGCGATCCGCTCGGTCTTGTCGAACGACTTCCAGCGGCGGAAGTCCGCCTCGATCGTGTCGGCCATTTCGGCCATGATCGTATCCGCCCCGCGGCTGGCGACCCAGCGGACCATGTCGGCGACGCCGACGTAGGCGGTCATGCGCTCACCTCGGTGTCTGCTCGCCACGTGATCTGCGCCGTCGCCAGCACGACGTCATCGTCATCGAGGGCCGTCACGTGCGTGATGCCGTCCGATGTGCGCCCGACCAGGTGCACCGTGCAATCGACGAGCACCGGGGCGATCGCGCGCATTTCGAGGCGCGCGATCCGCCGCTCGCCGGCGTGTCGGCGTGCGGCATCCACCAGCAGGATCCGAGTGAGCGGGCCGTGCACCAGCAGGTCGGACAGCCCCTCCTCCTCCCGGGCCCACTGCCGGTCGTAGTGGACGAGGTGCGTGTTGAAGGTCAGCGCCGAGAAGCGGAACAGCTGGCGCGCGTCGAGCACGAGCTCTTCGCTCCAGTCCGCTCCGACCGCAGCCTCCGGGTCGCGGCGCGCAGGATGCGCCGGGGCATCCGGATCGGTGGCCTCGAGGAACACGTCGTGCCATACGCTGCGGATCGCCGGCTCACCGCCGACCGCGTATTCGCGCACGACGTCGACGAACATCAGCCGACCGCGCGCGCCCTTTTTCTCCACGATCTCGCCCAGTGAGGTGGTCTGGACGACCTCGTCACCCAGGTGCAGCGGATGCAGGAACTCGGTCGTCTCCCCCGCATACATCCGGCGGGGCAGATCGATCTCGGGGATCACGCCATCCCGGGCGGGGGTGCCGTCGGGTCGGAGGTCGGCCAAGGCGGCATCGAACGGAAAGAACACGCCCTCCCAGGCCGGGGGCAATTCCGCTCCGGCTTCCCGCTGCGGCTCGGTCGTGGCGAACGTGCGCCGATAGGCCTCGACGACGGTCGCGGTGATCGGCTCGACGCGCGCGACGCTCACGGCAGCACCCCCGCCGCGCGCAGTTCCGCGATGCGGGCTGCGTCATAGCCTGCGAAGTCCGCGAGCACCTGATCGGCGTGCTCGGCGAAGCGGTTCGCGGTGCGGGCGGGCTGAGCAGGCGTCGCGGAGAGTTTGATCGGTTGCCCGAACATGCGAAGCACGCCCAGGTTGCCGTAGTCGGCCGAGACGACCATCTCGCGCTCGGCGGTGCCGGGGTCATCGACCACCTCGCCTATCGTCTTCACCGCCGTCAGCGGCACGACGTCTCCGGCGAGCTCCTCCAGCTCCGCCTTAGTACGCCCGGCCAGCCAGCCTGCAACGATCGGCTTGACGCGACGCTGGTAGACCTCCTCGTCGAACCGTTTGCGCATCGTGTCGATCTCGACGTCGGTCTTGTGCTCGGGGGTGCCGAACAGGTCGCAGCTGGCGTTCCACAGCTTGTCGGTGTAGGCGCCGAAGAACACCTGGCCGTCTGCACAGTCGAACAGCTCATAGGGGCGCACCCATGCGTGCGCGTTGCCCGCGGGTGTGGCCACCGATCCGGTGACGGTGTAATCGACCACCGCGGTCTCGGTCAGCGCCAGGATGCTGTCCACCTGGGCGACGTCCACCAGCTGCCCCTCACCGGTCGCCTCGGCGTGCCGGAGCGCGGCGAGGGTCCCCACGACGGCGAACAGCGTCGCGGAGAGGTCGCCGATCGTGACGCCCACGCGCACCGGCGCCTGGTCGGCATAGCCGTTCATCGACCACATGCCCCCGGCCGCCTGCGCGGTGTTGTCGAAGGCCGGTCGCCGCGAACGCGATCCGGTCTGGCCGTAGCCCGAGATGGCGGTGTAGACAAGGCGGGGGTTGATCTCGCGCAGCACGTCGTAGCCCACTCCGAGCTTGTTCATCGTCCCCGGTCTGAAGTTCTCCACGAGCACGTCCGCGGAGCGCACGAGGTCCTTCAGCACCTGCGTGCCTTCTGCGGTCCCGAGGTTCAAACCCAGGCCCAGCTTGCCGCGGTTGTACTGGGCGTAGTAGGCGCTGAATTCCTCGTCACCGTCGGACAGATACGGCGGGAACCCCCGCGAGACGTCGGGGTCGCGCGGGTTCTCGATCTTGATGACGGTCGCGCCGAGGTCGGCGAGCATCTGGGCGGCATACGGGCCGGCGAGCACCCGCGACAGATCCAGCACGGTCACTCCGCGTAGCGCCCCGGGGGCGGGGAGAGGGGTGTCGATCATGCGGGTTCTGCCTCCTGTGTGATGCGGGACGTGTCTGCTGCGGCCGCGGCGAGCGCGCGCGCCACCCTCGATGGAGCGGGCACGCCTCGGGCCCGGGAGAGCCAGCGCGTGGTGGTCACGAGGGCCGCGAGATCGAGCCCGGTCTCGATGCCGAGACCGTGCAGCATCCACACCAGGTCCTCGGTCGCGAGATTACCGGTCGCCCCCTTGGCGTACGGGCACCGGCCGAGGCCGCCGATCGCGGAGTCGAACTCGGCGACCCCCAGCCGCAGGGCGGTGTGCACGTTGGCCAGCGCGAGTGCATAGGTGTCGTGCAGGTGCAGCGCGAGGCGCTGCACGGGGATGCCGGTGGCGAGCGTCTCGGAGATCAGCCGGGTGGTCAGTCCGGGCGTTGCGACGCCGATGGTGTCGCCGAGGGCGATCGTGCCGGCGCCGGCGGCGTGCAGCGCCGCGGCGGCGGTGGTCACCGCGGCGGTGTCGACCTCCCCCTCCCACGGGTCGCCGAACGCCATCGACACGTAGCCTCGCACCGGCAGGCCCTCGGCCCCCGCCGCGGCGATCACCTCGACGGCGCGATCCAGGGCGCCGGCCATCGTGGTGTTCAGGTTGGCCTGCGCAAAGGACTCGGTGGCGCTGACGACCACGGCCACCTCGCGCACACCCGCGTCGATCGCGCGCCGCAGCCCGCGCAGATTCGGCACCAGCGCGACCGCCCGCGCCCCCTGCGGGACCTCGACGGCGGCAACGACGTCCGCCGCGTCGGCGAGCTGGGGGATCCAGCTCGGCGGCACGAAGCTGGTGAGCTCAAGGTGGCGGCTGCCGGCGGCGTAGAGGCGCGCGCAGAGCTCGGCTTTGATCGGGCTGGGGATGATGTCGGCCTCGGCTTGCAGGCCATCGCGGGGGCCGACCTCGTACACCGTGACCCGTGAGGGCAGCCCCGGCTCGGGCTGCACGCGCGGCGACGGGCTGATCGTGGTCATGCGGGGGATGATTCGGCGCGCAGCTCGGCGAGCACTTCACGGGCGTCCTCGACGCGGATGCGGCGCTCCGCGATGATCCGCGCCGCGACGGCCCCGACCTCGTCGACGGTGGCCCCGGCGCTCGCGGCGATCGTGCGCGCGTGCAGCGACATGTGCCCGCGCTGGATGCCCTCGGCGGCGAGGGCGCGGCACGCGGCGAGGTTCTGCGCCAGGCCCACCGCGGCGATGACGCTCGCCAGCTCCCGAGCGGTCTGCACACCCAGCAGCGTGACCGATGCCTGGGCAGTCGGATGCGCGCGCGTTGCGCCGCCGACCAGTCCGACCGCGAGGGGGACCTCCAGCGTTCCGACCAGGTTGCCCTCGGCATCCTTCTCGAAGTGCGAGAGCGCCGTGTAGCTGCCGCTCCGGGCGGCGTGCGAGTGGCAGCCCGACTCGACGGCCCGGGTGTCGTTGCCGGTGGCAAGCACGACGGCGGTGATGCCGTTCATGATGCCCTTGTTGTGGGTCGCGGCGCGGTACGGGTCGGCTTCGGCGAACGCACTGGCGGCGATGATGTCGTCCACGACCTGCGCGCCGCCGAGCATCTCGGGATCGAACACGGCCCGGGCGCGGGTGACCCGCAGATCCGCCTTGTTCGTGAGGATGCGCAGCAGGGTGCGCGCACCGGTGAGCTCCGCCACGCGCGGTGCGATCGCCTCAGCCATGGTGTTCACCGCGTTCGCGCCCATCGCGTCGCGGACGTCGACGTGCAGGTGCAGGATCACCTGAGTGCCGGCGCCCGTCGGCAGCACTCGCGCGGAGATGTCGAAGGCACCCCCGCCGAGCGAGACCAGCACGGGATCCTGCGCGTTGGCCAGGGCGAGCAACTCGTCACGCGCCTCGAACAGGGCGAATCGGGCGGCGTGCGGGTCGACGGCATCCAGCATCTGAATCTGAGCGACCATGACATCGCCGGTGTACGAGGTCGTGAAGCCGCCGTGGCCGCGCGCCATGCGTGCCGCGTTGGAGGCCGCGGCGACCACGCTGGGCTCCTCGGTGGCCATCGGGATCAGCCGATCGATGCCGTCCACGCGAAAGTTGGTGGCGACGCCGACCGGGATGCCGATCATCCCCACGACGTTCTCGACCATGTGGTCGGCCTGCGCGAGCGAGAGCCCGTCGGCCGGCTGGAGCGCATCGAGCGCGGAGCGGTCGATCCCGGCGCCGGCGGCGACGCGTGCGAGGCGTTCGCTCGGCGTGTGGTTGCGCAGCCCCGGGATCCGGCTGTTCGTCGCCATCGGTCGCCTTCCGTCGTGTGCAGGCCCGATCGTTCGGGCCCGTGTCGACGACCCTACGAAGGCGATCCGCGACCGGCGATGGAGAGAGACTCCATCAAACGGCGGTCCACATGTGCGTTGAGCCCATCCGGCCGCACCACATGCGCCCCTAGACTCGCAGGACCGGCCGAGGAGGATCTGCCCATGCCTTACACCGAGTCCGCTGACGTCAGGCTGTACTTCGAGACGTTCGGCGCTCCCGATGCTCCCGTGCTCGTGCTGGTCTCCGGCGGCGGGGCGCAGCTGATCAGCTGGGACGAGGCGTTCATCTCGCTGCTCATCGACGGCGGGCTGCGGGTCGTGCGATTCGACAACCGCGACACCGGCTATTCGCAGCGCTTCGGCGGCGAGGATGACCTCGATGGCGGCTACGGGCTCTCCGACATGGCCGCCGACATCATCCGCATCCTCGATGAACTCGGTGTCGAGTCGGCCCACATCGTCGGGCACTCGATGGGCGGAATGATGGCGCAGATGGTCGCCATCGAGTACCCGGCGCGGGTGCGCAGCCTCGGGCTGCTGTCGACAATCCCGGGACGCGACAGCCGTTATGTCCTGCATCCGGAGCGTGTCGACCTGCAGCAGACGCCGGTACGGGTGAGCCGGGAGCAAGCCGTCGCCTATGCAGAGGCGGCGGCAAGCGTCTCTCCGCTGGGCGCCTACGACCCACAGGTCGCTTGGCACCGTGAGATGGCCGGCCTAGCCTACGACCGTGGCTACGCCCCCGAGGGCTTCGCCCGGCAGTGGGCGGCGTTGCTGCGCGCGCCCGAGCGCGGTGAGGCGCTGCGCGAGGTGACCGTGCCGACACTGGTGTTCCACGGCCGCGAGGACCCGGCCCTGCATTGGAACGCCGCCGTCGACATCGCCGCGGCCATCGCCGGTGCAGAGCTGCAGGTGCACCCCGAGATGGGGCACCTGATTCCACACGAGCTGTGGCCCGAGCTGGCGGCCGCGCTATTGCGCACCGCCCGCCGCGCCGACCAGACCGCCTGACCACGAAGCCCTTCCTGCGGGAGCACACATGACGCCCGAGGCCCAGTCGGTCGCCGATCTCCTCGACGCCGCCTTCGCGGACAGCCGGATCGGCCCGACGGCAGTGAGTCTTGCGCTGCAGCAGATGGGCCTGTCCGGTGGCGACGCGGCGCACATCGCCGGCCGGGTGCACCGCTCGCAGCGCGAACTGTCCCGTCTGCGTCGACGTGAGCACGAACTGTCGGCGCTGTTCTCCAGCGCGCGCGAGCTCGCGGAACTGCGCGACAGCGATGCCGTGCTCGCCCGCCTCGTGCAGCGCGCACACGAGATGATGGGCGCCGACCTCGCCTACCTCTCCGAGTTCGACCCCGACACGCACGAACTGCGGGTGCGCGAGACCAGCGGAGCGGTCAGTGCCCGCTTCCAGACGCTCCGCGTGCCGCCGGGACGAGGCCTGGCGAGCGTCGTCGTCGAGACGCGCAGCCCGCAGTGGGTGGCCGACTACGCGGAGTATGCCGGAACCCATGACTCCGGGATCGACGACGCGGTCTCTGCCGAGGGCCTAGTCTCGCTGCTGGGCGTGCCCATGGTCACCCACGACGATGTGCTGGGCGTGCTGTTCGTGGGCGGACGCGAGGAGAAGAGTTTCACGCCCGACGAGGTAGCGCTGCTGTCCGCCGTCGCCGACCACGCCTCGGTGATCCTGCAGACGACCCGGACCCTGCGAGACCTGCAGGAGTCCGAAGAGGAGAGCCGGCGCACCCTGGCCAGCCTCACCACGCACCTTGCCGAGCGTGACCGGGCCAACGCGGTGCACCAGGAGCTGGTGCAGGCGGTGCTCGAGGGCGGCGGCTTCGCCCGCGTGGCCGAGACCCTGGCGCACGGACTGGGCCGATCCGTCGCCATCCTCGACGCGCGGGACCAGATCATCGCCGCGGCCGGCCTGCCGCTGCGGCCCGTGATGCTGGCGCCCGACGACGCGGTGCGCGCCGCCATCGCCGACAGCCGGCGCTCGGGCCTGTGCGTCGCCCTCCCCGGCCCCGGCGTGCGCGCCGCGGCCTCGATGACCGCAGGAAGCCGCAACTTCGGGGCGCTGCTGCTCGGCGACGGCGACTTCGAGCTCGGCGCGGTGGACATGCGCACTATCGAGCGTGCCGCGCAGGTGTGCGCGCTGCTGGAACTGCAGCAGGAGGCGGCATCCGGTGCCGACCACCGTGTGCGCAGCGAACTGCTCGCCGACCTGCTCGACGACGTGCCCGAACGGCGCGCCGATGTGAAGCGACGCGCGCGCCGATTGGGCGTCGACCTCGCGGCGCTGACCACGCTCGTGCTGCTGTCGGTGCCGGGCGACCAGCAGACGGCGGCCGCACGGGCGATGAGCCGCCAACTCGACGAACGCGTGCTGGTCGCGGAGTACCGCGGCTATGTCGTGGCGGCAATGAGCGCCGACGGCGTCCCCGAGCCGCAGCAGCTGCGTGCGCACGTGTCGGCCGCGATCCGTCAACCGACCACCGCCGTTCTGCCGAGCTCGACGTCACGTGGCCTCCCCGAGGCGTTCCTTTCGGCCATGCGCACGGCGCGCCTGCTGGCTGCGCTCGAGATCAGTGATGTCACCACCCTCGCGGACGACTTCCTGCCCTACTCGGCGATTCTGGACACCGACACCCGCGCGCTCGGTTCATTCCTGAACGACACCATCGGCGCCGTGCGGCGATACGATGCCGACCGCAACGCCGACTTGCTGGGCACGCTGCGCGCGTTCGTGCGCAACGGGGCCAGCCCCACCAGGACCGCACGGGCGTTGAACTTCCACACCAATACGATCCTGCAGCGACTGGACCGCCTCGACCACGTCCTGGGCGCCTCGTGGCGTGAGGACGAACGGCTGTTCCGGCTCGGCATCGCCGTGCGCCTGGACGAGTTGCGCGAGCGGCTGCTCACCCCGCGCTGAGCCGGTGCGCCACCCCTACGCCCGGTCGGACACCGGGTGCGGCATGCCGAACGCGGAGAGGTCCTCCTGCGACTGTCCGTCCAGCGCGAGCTCGGCGAGCACGCGCCCGATCACGGGCGTGAACTTGAAGCCGTGACCGGCGGTGAGCGCGACGATGATCTGCGGATGCTCGGGCAGCGGCGCCAACACGAACCGCCGGTCCGGCGTCAGCGCGTACTGGCAGGTCACGGTGCGCAGGCCCTTGTTCGCGCCCGGGATCAGCCCCGCCACGAACCTGCTCAGCTGGGCCGTCAGCTCCGGTGACGGCGCAAAAGTCCGCGTCTGCGGGGTCATCAGGTTGGCCGAGACATCGCGAGCGGCCTTGATCGTGGGCTCGCCATAGGTCGGGAATCCGTAGTAGCACTCCTCGTCCTCCCAGATCCACACCGGGAAGCGTTCGGGATCGTATCGCGCGGGTTCGGCGGGGAGGAAGTAGGTCACCTGCTCCTGCATGATTTCGAGCGGGATCGTGCGGCCGATGGGCTCGAGCAGCGCGTTGGTCCAGGCATCCGCAGCGACGATGACCCGCCGTGCCCGCACGTCGCCGCGCGAGCTGCGGACGATCACGCCGTCGCCGTCGGGGAGGAGCGAGCGCACCTCGGTGCGATCACGGATGTCCGCACCGAGGGCGCGGGCTCGCAACTGGAGCGTCGCGACGGTCCGTGCCGCATGCACGATGCCGGAATCCGGGGTATAGACGGTCAGCACGTCGTCAGGGAGGCGGAACGCGGGCCACCGTCGCCGCACCTCGCTCGACGCGAGCAGCTCGTGGGGCACACCGCACTCGGTGAGGGCTGTGGTGAAGTCCGCGGCGGCATACGGGCTGCCCTTCGGGAAGAAGACGACACCGCCGGTCGTCGTGCGCAAGCGCTCGCCCGACTCGGCCTCCAGATCGTCCCAGTCCCGCATCGCCGCCTGCGCGAACCGCACATACTCCGCGGCGCCGTAGGACGTGCGCACGATGCGGGAGGTGTCGTGCGAGGCGCCGCGGACGTGACCGAGTTCGTACTGCTCGAACGCGACGGTGCGCGCGCCGCGGCGCGTGAGGTGGTACGCAGCAGCGCTCCCGAGGGCACCCATGCCGACCACTGCAACGTCGAACGACTCCATGGCTCTCCGCTCCGGTCGGGACAGTCCCGCCAGTGTGCGCGGCTGCGCCTCATGCCCGCCATGGGGACATCGCCCACAGGGCGCGGGGGCGGATGTGCGGCCCACACACCCCACCGCCCCTCCGGGTGGCGATGAAATGGCGCCAGCCGAAGCGGACGGCCGGCTGGACAGAATGAAAATCGCCTCGGCCGGGCACTCACCAACCACGCCGGCGATCGTGGTGCACGACGCCGGACCGTGGTCGACTTCTGCTGTGCCCCGCCAGGCCCCTCACGCCGACGGGCGCGTCGCCTCCTCGAGCAGCTCCAGCACGTGGCGGTACTCCCGGCCGGTCGCCCGGGTCATGCCGATCTCGCAGGTGCGGTTGCATGACGCGTGCGCGTCGGCATCCAGCGCCTGCACCTCGGCCGCCTCGGCGGCGGTGGCCGAGGCGGCGAGCTCGGGGTGCAGCATCCCGCGGTCGCCCGCGAACCCGCAGCATCCCCAGGCGTCGGGCACCGTCACGCTCGCCGCGACGGCCGCGCCGACCGCCTGCAGCGCGGGGTTGAGCCCCATCTGCGTCGACGAGCAGGTCGGATGCAGCACGAGCGAATCCACGACCGGCGACACCTCGCCCAGCACCGGCAGCACCAGTCGCGCGACGAAGTCGACGGCATCCTCGGTGCGATAGGCGAGACCGGCGTCGGAGAGGATGTGCGCGAAGCCCTCGGTGCAGCTGGCGCCGTCGCTCACGATGACGAGCTCCCCGTCGCCGGAGGCCTTGCGCACCGCCTCGACGACCCGCTTCGCCATGACGTCACGGCCGCCGGTGTAGCCCTTGGATGTCCAGGGCGTCGAGCAGCAGAGCGACTCGATCCCCTCGGGGACGATCACGCGCACGCCGGCGCGCTCAACGAGCCGGGTGAACGCCTCGGTGACCCCGATGCCGTCGCCGGCGGGTCCGAACATGCTGTTGACGCAGGCCGGCAGATAGACCGCGACCGGCGACCCCTCCCCCGCGCCGAGGGACCCCGTCTTCGACCGACGCTGGGCCCCGCCCGGCGGCAGGTCGGCGGTGTACTTCGGCATGGTGTCGGCGCCGAGCACCGCCCGCCCGACGGTGGTCACCGCGCCGACCAGACCGGCGGGCACGGCGTCGGCTGCCGTCAGCGCGACGGAGCCGACCCGGGTCACCGGCCCCCACGCCTTCGCCGCGGCCTTCCAGCCCGCCGCGAGCACCGGGTTCTGCCCCTCGCGCCGCAGCCGCTTGACCAGGGAGCCGGTGTTGATCAGCACCGGGCAGGCGGTCACGCACATGCCGTCGACGGCGCACGTCTGCACGCCTTCGTAGTCGTAGTCGCGCTCGAGGCTCGCGGCGAGTGCATGGTCCCCGGCGGCCTCGGCCCGCGCCATGCCCCGCCGCACCACGATGCGCTGGCGCGGGGTGAGGGTGAGGTCCTTCGACGGGCACACCGGCTCGCAGTACCCGCACTCCACGCACCGGTCGACCTCGACCTCGACGGGTTCGGGCAGCTTGAAGTCGCGAAGGTGCGCCGTGGGATCGTCGTCGATGATGACGCCGGGGTTCAGGATGCCGGCGGGATCGCACAGCCGCTTGAGCTCGCGCATCACCTCGTACAGTTCGTCGCCGTACTGCCGCCGCACGTAGGGCGCCATGACCCGCCCGGTGCCGTGCTCGGCCTTGAGGTTGCCGCCGGCGCCCAGCACGAGGTCGACCATCTCGTCGGTGAACTCCGCGAACCGCG
>NZ_JANJFJ010000263.1:0-6158 GCF_024626565.1 Microbacterium sp. zg.Y909 | reverse complement strand
ACCGCCGAGCAGATCCGCAACCGCATCAAGACCGTGCTGCAGATGGCGGTCGTGCTGACGTACGGCGCCTCGATGCCGGTCGTGAAGATGGGGCGCATGGCGGGGCAGTTCGCCAAGCCGCGCTCGAGCGACACCGAGACCCGCGGCGACGTGACGCTGCCTGCCTACCGCGGCGACATCGTCAACGGCTTCGACTTCACCGCCGGGTCGCGTCAGCCCGACCCCGCGCGGCTGCTGAAGGGCTACCACACCGCGGCATCCACCCTGAACCTCATCCGTGCGTTCACGCAGGGCGGGTTCGCGGACCTGCGCGAGGTGCACAGCTGGAACAAGGGCTTCTCGTCGAACCCGGCGAATCAGCGGTATGAGCGCCTGGCGACCGACATCGACCGGGCCATCAAGTTCATGGAGGCGGCCGGAGCCGACTTCGACGAACTGCGGCGCGTGGAGTTCTACACCGGCCACGAAGGCCTGCTGATGGACTACGAGCGCCCCATGACGCGCATCGACTCGCGCACCGGGACGCCGTACAACACCTCGGCCCACTTCCTGTGGATCGGGGAGCGCACGCGCGACCTCGACGGCGCGCACGTCGACTACTTCTCCCGCATCCGCAACCCCATCGGGGTCAAGCTCGGCCCCACGACCTCGACGGACACGGCGCTGAAGCTCATCGACAAGCTCGACCCCGAGCGGGAGCCCGGGCGCCTGACGTTCATCACGCGCATGGGTGCGGGCAAGATCCGCGACGCGCTGCCGCCGCTGCTGGAGGCCGTGAAGGACTCCGGCGCGACACCGCTGTGGGTGACCGACCCGATGCACGGCAACGGCATCACGACCCCGACCGGGTACAAGACGCGTCGCTTCGATGACGTCGTCGACGAAGTGCGCGGGTTCTTCGAGGCGCACCGCGCCGTGGGGACGTTCCCGGGCGGCATCCACGTCGAGCTCACCGGTGACGACGTGACCGAGTGCCTGGGTGGGTCGGAGATGATCGACGAGGCCACCCTCGCGACGCGCTACGAGTCGCTGTGCGACCCGCGCCTGAACCACATGCAGAGCCTGGAGCTGGCGTTCCTCGTGGCCGAGGAGCTCGAGAAGCGCTGAGCCCCGGCCCGGGTCGGGCGGTTGCGTCGCCCGCCCGCTGGGTGGACGCAACCGGCCCACTGCATTGCGCGCACGGGGCCGTTCGCGACGACTGAGCGCGTGCGCGGGTCAGCGTCGATTCGGTGGACGCAGACGGCCCACCGGGCGCCCGCGGAGGGTCCCGTTGCGACGACGGAAGGTCAGCCGGTGACGCGAAGAGTGATGGAGGTCCCCGGGAGCTGCCACGAACCTGCTTCCGGTGACGTGTTGCTCACGGTGAAGATGCCCCATGCGATCTCCGGCAGCGCTGTGCCCGGCTCGAAGCCGGCGTTGGCGAGAGTTCTCATCGCTTCGGCGACGGTGGAACCGGTGACGTCGGGAACCTGAATGGGCTGAGGCCCCTTCGACACCACGAGGGTGACGGTGTCGCCCGGGCGCAGGGGGCCGTCCACGTCGGCCACCCCGAGCACGCGACCCTTGTCGATGTCGCTGCTCCACTCGCCGATCGTGTCGGATGCCACCAGCAGCCCGACCTCGTCCAGCGCGCGGGTGGCGGACTCCACGGACGTGTTGCCGACGTCGGGCACCGCTCCGGCCGAGACGGTCAGCGACGCGATGTCGTCCTGCCTCACGGCGCAGCCCTCGGCGCAGTCCACCGGGTCGCCACCGTCGCGCGGGGTGATGGATGCCGCGAGCACGACGTCGCGTTCGACGTCGTCACGGAACTCCCGCGCGACCTCGTCCTGCACCCGCACGATGTTCTGGTCCAGGTACTCCCGGGCCTGCGCCTCGGACATTCCCGCCAGGGCGGTGATCGAGACCTCCGCCGGCCCACGGGAGACGAAGACGGTGACGGGGCTCTCCTGGTCCACGCGCGAGCCCGGTGTGGGCTCGGTGCGGATGACCTGGCCCGCGGGCACCTCGAGGTTGTTCTCGCCGGTCTCCACTGCCTGCAGCGTCTCGACGGCAAGGGTCGCCTCGGCATCGGCGAAGGTCATCCCGATCACGTCGGGCACGCCCACCTGAGAGCCGGGGCCGGACCCGAACCACCAGCCGGCCCCTGCGGCGAGACCCGCCAGCAGCAGCACCACGGTCACGAGCCAGCCGCCCTTGGCGGCGTTGCGCTGCGTGCGTCGGCGCAGCCGCGTGGAGTTGTCGACGTCAGAGGTCACCGTGGGGGCGGTGAAGGCCCCGGGGAGCACCTTGGTCATCTCCCCGGAGTCGAGCACGTCCTCCTCGGACACCACGCCGATGGGCGCGGTGCGCACCACCTGCGGTGCGACGCCCAGCGACCGCTCGATCTCGCGCAGCCGGTCGAGCATCTCGCGTGCGTCGGAAGGGCGCTCGTCGGGGTCGCGCTCCGTTGCCCATAGCACCAGCTCGTCCAGCGGCTCGGGCACCCCGGGGTTCTTGGCGCTCGGGCGGGGGACCGAGTCGGTCGCGTGCTGGTAGGCGATCTGCATCGGCTGCTCGCCCTTGTAGGGCTGCTCACCGGTGAGCATCTCGTACAGCATGATGCCGAGGGCGTAGATGTCGCTGCGGGCGTCGGCGCTGCCGCGCGTGACCAGCTCCGGCGCCAGATAGGCGATCGTGCCCAGCAGCATCTGGCCGGTCGCGGTGTTGGCCGTCGTCGCGCGGGCGAGGCCGAAGTCTCCGATCTTGATGCGACCGTCCTCGGCGAGCAGCACGTTCTCGGGCTTGACGTCGCGATGGACGATACCGGCTCGGTGCGCCGCGGCCAGGCCCGACAGCACGGCATCCATGATCGTGATGGTCTGGGGCACGGTCAGTCGGCGCTGCTCGCGCAGCAGGTCGCGCAGCGTGATGCCGGGGAGGTACTCCATGACCAGGTACGCCATGTCGCCGTCCTGGCCCTGGTCGAACACGTTCACCACGTGCGGGTCGGCCAGCCGGGCGGCGGCGCGCGCCTCTTGGATGAACCGGCTCTGAAAGATCGAGTCGTCGGAGAGATGCCCGTGCATCACCTTCAGAGCGATGCGCCGCTCGAGCCGCAGGTCGGTCGCGACGTAGACCGTGGCCATACCGCCACGGGCGATGCGAGCACGCACGCGGTACCGGCCGTCGACCAGACGGCCGATCAGCGGGTCCGTCTGCTGGCTCGTGCTCACGCGTAGAGTCTACGGACGGCGCAGCCGCTCCCCGAGTAGCGGCTCACCCTCGCCGCCGCCGGTTGTGGTCATCCGAGCGCGGCCAGCCACGCGTACGCCTTCTCTTCCCAGTCGCCGTAGCGGTGGGGATAGGCCGAGACCTGCACCGCCTGGGCGGCGTCGGTGAATGCAAGGGCTTCCCATCCGGGTGTGTCCAGCAGGCCACGGCTGTCGGCTCCGTTGGGGTCGGACGGCCCTCCGAAGAACACCCGGGCGGCGCGCTCGACATCGCGCACCTGCTCCGGCGAGCCCCAGCCCTGGCTGGGACGCTGCTGGAAGACGCCCAGCGAGTCCCGGTCGCCCCAGTCCAGATTGCGCAACCACGATTCGACCATGCCGGTCGCCAGAGCGATCGCGATGCCCCGGTCGGGCACCCCCAGCTCCCGACCCACGCTGATGATCGTGCGGGCGTTCGCGGCTTGTTCCGCGTCGAGGCCCGCGACCGAGGCAGCCGGGATCTTCACGGTCTGACCCGGATAGATGATCGAGGAGCGATCCATGCCGTTGGCGGACAGCAGCGCGTCGAGCGACACGCCGTAGCGGGAGGCGATCCCGGTCATCGTGTCGCCCGCCGTGATCTCGTGCGACGCCGCAACGGGAGCAGCGGGAGTGGGGGGAGCCGCAGCGGGGGAGACGGATGCCGCGGGCTGCATGCCCGCGCCGGGCAGCGCGAGCGTCTGCCCGGGATAGATGACCGAGGACCGGTCCATTCCGTTGGCAGCCAGCAGCGCGTCGGTCGACACCCCGTGTCGCGACGCGATGGCGCTCATGGTGTCGCCGGCGACGACCGAGTAGGCCCCGGCGGGGGGTGCCGCGGGCGCGACGGGCGCGGCCAGCTGGATGGTCTGACCGGGCATGATGACCGACGACCAGGTCAGAGAGTTCAGGGCGAGCACATCGGCCACCCGTAGCCCGTGCGCCGCTGCGATCGAGCTGATGGTGTCGCCCGGTTCGACGACATGGGTGGTCGGCGCCGAGGACGTGGCGGGCAGCGCGCGCCCGACAGGAAGGGATTTGCTGCCGGCGGACGCCGGCGCGACCGTCGCATCGCGCAGCACGGGGTGGGGCGTGACGGCGTGGGCGGCCTGGCCCGACGTGAGCAGCAGCGCGAGTGACCCTGCCGCAGCGGCCGGCCAGTTTCGGCGGACGGCTGCTGCGGTGGTCGATGCGAGAGGGGATGAAAGCCGGGGTGCGGCGGCGGGGGCCGGCGCGAGGGCGCGGTGTCGTCGCATGGTGAGGTCTCCTTCGGGGAACCCCCGCCACGCTGTCACGGAAGTGAATATGGGTCAACGCGAGTGACGCAAGTGACCCCTGTGAATGATGAGATTCTCATGAAGCGGCCGGACCCATCCCGACTGGATGCCATCATGGGAGGGTGACCGGCGACACCACCTCTTCGCGCATCGAGACCACCTGGCTGACACTGCCTGAACTCGTCGAGACCCTCGGCGAACCATTGGGCCGGGTGAGGCGTCTCATCGACGAGTACCACCTCGTGGCATCCCGTCGCACCGGCAAGCTGGCGGTGCCCGAGGTGTTCATCGTGGACGGGCACCCGCTCTCTTCGCTGCGGGGAACGGCGATCGTGCTGCACGACGCCGGATTCACCGACGATGAGGCGATCGACTGGCTTCTCGACCACGACGACTCGATCGGTCTGCCCCCGATCGAGGCGCTTCGCCGGGGCCGCAAGGCCGAGGTGCGCCGGGTCGCCCAAACGCTCGCCTGATCAGCGCGCTCGGCGATCAGCGCGAGTCGGCTTGATCAGGATGATCGAGCCGTCGCGGCGCGGGCGAGGTTCCGCAGTTCGCCGAGGGCGGCATCGCCCAGGTGCGCCCCGCGCAGTGCCCGGTCGGCCTCAGCGGCGTAGGCGGAGATGAGAGCCTCCACGCGGTCCAGGGCGCCCGAGTCGATGATCGTGCGCTGGAGTGCGCCGATCTGCTCCTGGTCCAGCTGCGGGTCGCCGATGAGTTCGTCCAGCGTGCGCCGCGCGCTCACGGGGAGCGCCTCGCGCGCGTAAGCGATGAGCACGGTGCGCTTTCCTTCGCGCAGATCGTCTCCGGACGGCTTGCCGGTGACCGCAGCATCGCCGAACACGCCCAGCACGTCGTCGCGCAGCTGGAACGCCATGCCCACGGGGTGACCGAACTCCGCCAGCGCGGCGTGCTGCTGCGGGTCCGCGCCGGCGAGGGCTGCCCCCACCAGAAGCGGCTGCTGCACGCTGTAGCGGGCGGATTTGAGGGATGCCACGCGCAAGGCCCGGTCTGCGTGCTCACCGTCGGGGGACTGCCGGAAGGCCGCTTCCTCGGCGATGTCGAGGAACTGTCCGATCGTGACGTCGCGCCGCATGAGCGCGTACTCCCGCCGCGCGGCGGCGGCGCGGGCGGCATCGGCGGCCGAGATGAGCCCTTCTTCGAGCAGGTCGTCGCTCCACGCGACCAGCAGATCACCCAGCAAGATCGCCGCGGAGCGGCCGAAACCCGCCTGATCGCCCAGCCAGCCGGCATCGCGGTGCCCTGCCTCCAGCGCGCGGTGCGCCGACGGGCGCCCTCGCCGGGTGTCGGAGTTGTCGATGAGGTCGTCGTGCACCAGCGCGGCCGCCTGGAAGATCTCCAGCGCCGCAGCGGCGGCGATGACCTCCGGCGGGGCATCCCCGGGGCGTCGGCCACCGGCCTCGGCCACAGCCCGCCATCCGGTCACGCAGAAGCGGGCGCGAAGGCGCTTTCCCCCGCCGACGGCGCCGACACCCGCCTCGATGAACGACACCGCTTCCGGCCCCTCTGCGCGGGCGGCATCCCGCTGGTGTGTGAAGAAGGCGATCAGTCGCTGTGAAACAGCCTCGATGGGATCCGCAGTAGGCGACACGGGCCTAGCCTAGTTCTCGACGGCACGGTTAGAATCGAT
>NZ_JANJFJ010000262.1:0-6201 GCF_024626565.1 Microbacterium sp. zg.Y909 | reverse complement strand
CGACATCCTCGTCAAGCTCGCCAAGTGCTGCACGCCGGTCCCCGGCGACCAGATCGTGGGCTTCGTCACCCGCGGCAGCGGCGTCTCGGTTCACCGGGCGGACTGCACCAACGTGCAGTCCCTCATGGCCGACCCTGAGCGCATCATCGAGGTGGAGTGGGCTCCGACGAGCAAGAGCATCTTCCTGGTGCACATCCAGGTCGAGGCACTCGACCGCTCCGGCCTGCTCAGCGACGTCACCCGCGTACTGAGCGAGAACCACGTGAACATCCTGTCCGCGAGCGTCTCGACCACGAACGACCGGCTTGCGATCAGCCGCTTCGTGTTCGAGATGGGCGACACCGTGCACCTGGACCGCGTGCTCAACGCGGTACGGCGCATCGACGCGGTCTACGACGTGTACCGGGTCACTTCGTCCTGACCGGCTGTGCCCGGCGGTGGCCGGGCGCTCGGCACGGCGTACGCCCGCAGGAACGCCGCCGCAGCCCGTTTGTCGGGAACCGGCCCTGCCGCCGCCAGCCACGCCAGCGCATCGTCCCTCAGGTGCGGAGCGATCGTCATCATGCGCACGGCGACGTCGCGGTGGGCGGCGTCGCGTGACCGGGCGAGGTCGGCGAGGGTGCGCGTGGGAGAGGTGACGGCGACGCCTCCGATCATCTCGGCGTCGGCGGCATCCAGCCGCACATCGCTGTAGCGCACCCGCGCGTCGAGCGGCGGGCTCAGGCGGCGGGCCACGACGCGCTGCACGGTGTGCCGGGCGGGGGGCGTGTCGAGGACGCCGTGCACCCACGCGGCGCTCAGGTGTGTCGCAGCGAGCGTCTGCCCCACCAAGGGCGCGAGCGAGGCAGCCCGCAGCTCCCTCGTCTCGACGGCATCCGCCGGCATGTATCCCTCGCCGACCTCCACCAGGTCACCGTCCAGGCGCGCAGCCGCGAGCTCGGCGCCCGACAGGCGACCGCCGGCGAAGTAGAGGAACGGTGACGGCATGCGCTCATGCTCGCCCATCCCTGCCCGCCGTGTGAGCACGAAAGCCCCGACTGTGGACAGTCGGGGCTTTCGATGTGCAGTGCAGACGGGTCAGCCGCCCAGGGCGGACAGCCATGCCTTGCGGGCAGCCAGGGCCTCGTTCGCGGCGGCTTCAGCGCGGCTGTCGCCCGCGGCGCGCGCCGCCTCGAGCTCGGACTCGAGCTTCTCGATCGCGTCGTTGAGCTGGCGCGTCATGTCGTTCGCGCGCGCCTTGGTCTCGGGGTTGTTGCGCTTCCAGTCGGTCTGCTCGCGCGTGGAGAGGGCCTGCTCGATTTTGCGCAGGTCGTCGTCCAGCGAACGCTCGACGTCGCGGGGGAAGATGCGACCGAGCTCGTCCCAGCGACGCTGGATGCCGGTGAGCAGCTGGCGGGCCTTGGCGATGTCCTTCTCGTCGGGGACCGCGGCGGCCTCGACCAGCAGGGCGCGGCGGGCCTCGATCTTCTCCTTGGAGGCCTCGGCGTCGGCATTCTCACGCTCGGCGCGGGCACCGTACAGCGCGTCGCCGGCGGCCTTGAAGCGAGCCCAGAGCGCGTCGTCGACCTTCTTGCCGGCCCGACCCGAGCTCTTCCACTCGTCGAGCAGGTCGCGGTACGCGGCGATGCCGTCCTCACCGCGCGGCGCGAGTGCCTCGGCACGCTCGACGAGGCGCGTCTTACGGTCGCGGGCGGCCTTGTGGGTCTCGTCCAGCTCGGCGTAGAACTCGCGGCGATGCTTGTCGACCGTGCCGCGTGCATCGCGGAACCGCTTCCACAGCTGCTGCGCCGTCGACTTCGGCAGACGGGGACCGTTCTGCTGGTGGGCCTGCCACTGATCGAAGAGCGACGTCATGTCGCTCGTGGCCTGCTTCCACTGCACCGACTTGGGGTCGCGCGCCGCGAGCGCCTCGGCCTGTTCGACGAGCGACGTACGGTGGGCGATCGCCTGCTCGACGGCTTCGCGGGCGGCGGCGACCTCGGACTCCGACGCCGTCGCGAGCTCGGCGTCCAGCGCCTCGACTCGGGCGCTGAGCGAAGCGAGATCGCCGACGGCCATGGCGCCGTTGACCTTGTCGCGAACGAGGGCGACGGCCGAGCGCAGGTCAGCTGCGCTGGCACCGCCGCGGCGATGACGCACCTCGAGGAGCGTCACCTCGCTGACGAGATCGGTGTACTTGCGCTCGAAGTAGGCGAGCGCCTCGGCCGGCGTGCCGTCCGGGTACTGGCCGACGGCGCGCCAGTCATCGCCTTCGCGGACGAAGACGGTGCCGTCGTCGTCGACGCGACCCCACGATGCCGACGGCGCGGCCGGCGGGAGCACGGGCTTCACGGCGGCCTGCGGGGCGCGCGGCATCGGCGGGCGCGGGCCGGGCGCGGGCGCAGGCGCGGGGGCGGCCGCGGGTGCGGCGGGTTCAGCGGGCTGCTCGGTCGACTCGGCGGGCTGCTCGGTCGACTCAGCGGGCTGCTCGGTCGACTCAGCGGGCTGGTCAGCCGAGTCGGCGGGCTGGTCGGTCGACTCGGCGGGCTGCTCGGTCGACTCGGCGGGCTGCTCGGTCGACTCGGCGGGCTGCTCGCTCGACTCGGCGGGCTGCTCGCTCGACTCAGCGGGCTGGTCAGCCGAGTCGGCGGGCTCAGAAGTCTCGGCGGGCTGGTCTGGGGGCTCGGTGGACTCGGTCGACTCGACCGGTGCGGTGGGCTCCGCGAGGGAGTCACCGGCATCCGTCGTCGTCTCTGCCGCGCCCGTGTCGGGTGCGTCGTTGGGCTGGGTCACGGCGTCCACCTCGTCGCCCGTAGCGGGCGTATCGGTCTCGGGCATGTCGGGAGTGGGCTCTGCTGCGGCGTTCACGGAATATTCCTCGTCGCGGCTTGCGCCGCCTTCGCTGGTGGTCGGCTCACAGCCTAGTACGGCAGGGGGCCCGGGTCAGGGGGTGGTGGTCGGTGTGGGGGTCGGGTCCGTCGTCGCATCCGGCTCGGGAAGCGGAAGATCGGGTGCCGGCGTGGTCTGCGTGGGCGTGGGGGTGGGCTCCGGCACGCCGGGTCCAGTCGTGTAGTAGAGCACCTGTCCGCCGATGATGGCCAGCAGCAGCGCGCTCCCGGCGATCCCCGCGATGAGGTTGTCGCGGCGACGACGCTGCTTCAGCCCGCGCTGGTAATCCAGGCGCGCCTGGTAGACCCGCGCGCGCTCTCGTGCGACGCGATCGTCACGGCCCTTCGCCCCAGGTGCCACGGAACCTCCCTCGATCCCGGGTGCCCGGGTTGATGCCGAGCCTACGCGGCCGCGAAAGCGGGCCGCAAAACGTCGCCGCCGCGCCGGGGTCGGTAGCCGCGGCTAGCCTGGAAGGGTGACAACCCCCGCGGCGCTCTTTCAGGGCCAGACGCCCCTGCCCGTGCGCATGCGGCCGGTCTCGCTCGACGAGGTCGCCGGGCAGCGCCATCTGCTGCGTCCAGGCTCCCCGCTGGTGGCGCTCGCCTCGACCGAGACACGTGGAGCCGCCGCCACGTCGGTGATCCTGTGGGGACCGCCCGGCACCGGCAAGACGACGCTCGCGCAGGCTGTCGCCCGCTCGTCGGGCCGTCGCTTCGTGGAGTTGTCGGCGGTGACGGCCGGCGTCAAAGACGTGCGCGAGGTCATGCAAGAGGCGCTGACCCAACGCGACATGTACGGGCAGTCCACGATCCTCTTCCTCGACGAGATCCACCGATTCACCAAGGCGCAGCAGGACGCGCTGCTGCCGGGCGTGGAGAACGGCTGGGTCGTGCTCATCGCCGCCACCACCGAGAACCCGTCGTTCTCGGTCATCTCGCCCCTGCTGTCGCGTTCGCTGCTGCTGACGCTGCAGCCGCTCACCGACGAGGACCTCGGCATGCTGGTCGATCGCGCGGTCAGCGACCCCCGGGGGCTCGCGGGAGCCGTGGCGCTCGATGACGACGCACGGGCCGCGATCATCCGCCTCGCCTCGGGCGACGCCCGCCGCGCTCTCACCGCGCTCGAGGCTGCGGCATCCATGGCCGACCCTGACGCCGAGACGCCGGTGATCACCGCCGACCTCGTCGCGCAGGCCGTCGACCGGGCGCTGCTGCGCTACGACCGGCAGGGCGACGAGCACTACGACGTGATCAGCGCGTTCATCAAGTCGATCCGCGGTTCCGACGTGGATGCCGCCATGCACTATCTGGCCCGCATGATCGAAGCGGGGGAGGACCCGCGCTTCATCGCCCGGCGCCTGGTGATCTCGGCATCCGAGGACATCGGGCTGGCCGACCCGCAGGCCCTGACGATCGCGGTCGCCGCGGCCGACGCGGTCGCCTTCATCGGCATGCCGGAGGGCCGCATCCCGCTGGCCGAAGCGACGGCGTACCTCGCCACGACGGCCAAGTCCAACGCCGCGTACAACGCCATCAACGCCGCGATCGCCGATGTGCGCGCCGGCGGCTTCGGGCGCGTGCCGGTGCACCTGCGCGACGCCCACTACCCGGGGGCCAAGCGTCTGGGCCACGGCAAGGGCTACGTGTACCCGCACGACCTCGAGGTGGGCGTGGCTACGCAGCAGTATTTGCCAGACGAGCTGCGCGGCCGCCGCTACTACGAGCCCACCGCCCGGGGTGTCGAGCGCGACATCGGCGCGCGCGTGGAGAAGATCCGCAAGATCCTCGGCGACTGACCGCCCTTCATGCGGTCCCAGGCCACCGCAGGTGACAAGAAGTGCCACCCGGAGTACCCGCACACACGTCCGGGTGGCAGTAATTGCCGCGTGCGGCCGCCGCGAGTGACAACAACTGCCACCCAGACCGCGGGGTTCGTCGTCCAGGTGGCAGTTACTGTGGCATCACCGCACCACAGGTGACAACAACTGCCACCCGGCGCACGTGCCCCACGTTCGGGTGGCAGTTTCTGTGGCATGAACGCACCGTGAACCGCCACAACTGCCACCTGGAGCACCGGCGCGCCGGGCCGCCGACGTGCCGCGCAGTCACCCGTGCCAGCCGTGGCGGCGCAGCACGGCCGCAACGATGCCGACGGCGCGCGGATCTCGGCCACGGATGTGCAGCGAGGTGAGCCGCACCACCTCCCAACCCTCGGCGGCATAGGCGGCGTACTTCTCGATGTCGCGCGCCCACTGGGTGCGGCTCGTGCGGTGGTGGTCGCCCTCCACCTCGACGACCGTCCGGAACCGGGGATAGACGATCTCGGTGATACCGAGCAGCCGGCCGCGGCCGTCGCGGATCTCCACGTCCAGCTCGGGCTCGGGAAGGCCCGCGGCCGCGGCGTCGATACGGAAGTCCGTCTCCAGCGGCGAGCTGCTGCCCACCCGCACCAGGGCGAGCGCCTCCCGCAGCCGGCCGGCGCCCCGCCGACGCCCCGCGCGCAGCGCCGCGTCGAGCTGTGCGACCGTCGCGAGCCGCTCGTGGGGCACAGGCACTCCCCGCGCGTCGCGGGGGACCCTCACGATCGCGTCGCCGACCCTCACGAGATCACGCACCGAAACCGCGGCGCCGAGCATGGCCCACGTCGAGGCGGGGCTCGCCACGGGCAGCCCGGCGTGCGTGCGCACCGCGACAAGGCCGGCATCGACCTTCACGCCGCGGATGCCGCGGCACCGGGGCGCCCGCCTCGGAGCGACCACCCCGACCTCGAGGTCGCCGCCGGCGGCCAGGGGCAAGCCGTACAGCGCCGCCGCCGTCACCCCCGCGAAGAACGCGTGCGGCGCCATGACGCACTGATAGGCCCGGGCGCGTCGCAGCACCAGCTCCCGCGCGGACGCATCGACCGCGCACGGCTCGTCGGATGCCGCGTCGGTGATCGCCGGCGCAGGTGGCATCCGCTCGCGCACGCCGCGAAACGGGGCGCGAAGATCCGACGCCCGCAGACGGGTCGCACCGACACCGGCGGCCCGGGCATCGGCGGTAGCGAACACGTCGCCGAGCGCCGGGGGGAGGGGCGCGGGTCGCGGCATCCCTTCACTGTGGCGGCCCGGCCCACACGCCCGATCCGGCCGGCGCGCCATCGGTGGAGAAGCGGGCCGATTCCACGCCCCTGCAGGCGGCGCCGACCCTCAGAAGGCTCACACCCCGCGTCTGGTACTCTTGATCGGCTCGAAACCCAGTTTTCGGGCATCCCCTCTTCTCTTTCACCACCTACCGGCATGCCCCGGCGTGCAGTCCGGACAGGGCGAGGAGAGGCGATACGTCCGTGAGCCGC
>NZ_JANJFJ010000261.1:0-6204 GCF_024626565.1 Microbacterium sp. zg.Y909 | reverse complement strand
GTCGAGCCCAAGGGCCACGCCACGAGTCCCAAGCCCCGCTACACCGAGGCGAGCCTGGTCAAGGCGCTGGAGGAGAGGGGCATCGGCCGCCCGTCGACCTTCGCCAGCATCATCGACGTGATTCTCGACCGCGGCTACGTCACCAAGCGCGGTCAGGCACTCGTGCCGAGCTGGCTCTCGTTCAGCGTCGTGCGCCTGCTCGAAGAGCACTTCGCGGACCTCGTGGATTATGACTTCACCGCCGCACTCGAGGACGACCTCGATGCCATCGCCCGCGGCGAGCAGCAGCGCGTGGCGTGGCTGAAGGACTTCTACTACGGCTCGAAGGACCACGTGGGCCTGCGTCACATCGTCGACAACCTCGGCGACATCGACGCGCGCGAACTCAACTCCACGCCCATCGGCGACATCGCGACGCTGCGCTTCGGCAAGTACGGCCCCTACCTCGAGGTGCCCGACGCGAGCGGCGACCCCGAGGCCAAGCCCCGCATCGTCAACGTCCCCGACGACCTCGCACCCGACGAGCTGACCCCGGCCAAGGCGCAGGAGCTCATCGACGCTCCCGTCGCCGGCGACCGGGTGCTGGGGGAGAACCCCGAGAACGGCAAGCTCATCGTCGTCAAGGACGGCCGGTTCGGTCCGTACGTGCAGGAGGTCGAGCCCGTCGATCCCGATGCCGCCGACCCGCAGACCGGCGAGGTCGAAGCCGAGGCGCCCAAGAAGAAGACCACGCGCAAGAAGGCGGATGCCGCGCCCAAGCCGCGGACGGCTTCGCTGTTCAAGAGCATGTCGGTGGAGACCGTCGACCTCGACACCGCGCTGAAGCTGCTGGCACTGCCGCGCGTCGTGGGAGTCGACCCCGAGTCGGGTGCCGAGATCACCGCGCAGAACGGCCGGTACGGTCCGTACCTCAAGAAGGGCACGGACTCCCGCACGCTGCAGAGCGAGGACCAGCTGTTCTCCATCACCCTCGACGAAGCGCTCGCCGTGTACGCGCAGCCCAAGTACGGTGCCCGCGCGGCATCCAGCGCGCTCAAGGAGTTCGAGGCGGACCCCGTCAGCGGCAAGCCGATCAAGCTCAAGGACGGCCGCTTCGGTCCGTACGTCACCGACGGCGAGACCAACGCGACCATCCCGCGCGGCGAGAACGCAGAAGAGGTCACGTTCGAGCGCGCCGTGCAGCTGCTGGCCGACAAGCGCGCGAAGGGCCCCGCTCCCAAGCGCACGACCCGCAAGCCCGCGGCACGCAAGCCCGCGGCCAAGAAGAAGTGATCGCGCACGGCGACCCGGTCCCTGAGGCCACCCACCGGGTCGCCGAGCCCGTCGAAGGGCCGCGCGGCCTCTGGGTCACATTCGAAGGCGGCGACGGCGCGGGCAAGACGACGCAGGCGGCGCTTCTGGAGCAGTGGCTGCAGCAGCAGGGCCGCACCGTCGTGCGTACCCGTGAGCCGGGCGGCACCGAGGTGGGCGTGCTCGTCCGCGACATCGTGCTGCACCACCGCGGCGACATCGCGCCCCGGGCCGAGGCGCTCCTCTACGCCGCCGATCGTGCCCATCACGTCGCCACCCTCGTGCGTCCCGCCCTCGCCCGCGGTGAGGTGGTCATCCAGGACCGCTACCTCGACTCGTCGGTGGCCTACCAGGGTGCTGGTCGGGTGCTGGATGCCGAAGAGGTGCGACGCCTGTCGCTGTGGGCGACCGAGGGCGCCCTGCCAGACCTCACGGTGCTGCTCGACCTCGACCCCTCGGCCGCGCGGGCGCGGCTGGACGCGGACGACAAGCCCTTCGACCGGCTCGAGGCAGAACAGGACGACTTCCACCGTCGTGTGCGCGACGGGTTCCTCGCCCTGGCCGCGGCGGAGCCTGCCCGCTTCGTCGTCGTCGACGCCGGGCTGCCGGTGGACGAGATCGCCGCGCGGGTGCAGCGCCGTGTCGCCGAGGTGCTCGCCGGCGAGTCCGGCTCCTAGGCCCCTGGCGGTCGTCGCCGACGGCAGCAGTCGGCGCCGTCCGACATCAGGAGGCGCTCTCGCGTCCCCCGACGGACACCACGCCCGCTTCGTACGCCTTGATGACCGCCTGCACGCGGTTGGGGAGCTGGAGCTTGGCGAGGATCCGGCCGATGTGCGCCTTGACCGTTGATTCGCTCAGGTGCAGGGCCTCGGCGATCTCGATGTTCGTCAGACCGCGCCCGATCAGCACGAACACCTCCCGCTCCCGCTCCGAGAGCGCGGACAGATCGTCGTCACGGCCTCCCTGCTGTTCGAGGTGCGGAACGGCCACCTCGATGAGTTTGGCCGTGACCCTGGGCGAGACGACGGCGTCGCCGGTCCTCACCGCGCGCACGGCGGCGACGAGCTCATCGGGGCGGGTGTTCTTCAGCAGAAAGCCGGCGGCTCCCGCGGTGAGCGCCCCGAAGGCGAAATCATCGCGGTCGTACGTCGTCAGCACCAGCACGCGGGTGTCGGGGTGGGTGCGCGAGATCTCCCTCGTCGCGTCGATCCCGTTCAGGTCCGGCATCCGCACATCCATGAGCACGACGTCGGGATGCAGGCGGCGGACCGACTGCAGGGCCTCGGCCCCGTTCGAGGCCTCGCCGACGACGGCGATGTCGGGCTCGGCCTCGAGGACGAGGCGCAGCCCGTAGCGCACGAGCTCCTGATCGTCGACCAGCAGAACCCGGATGCCGTCGGTCACGGCCGCCTCCTCAGTCATCGTCATCCGTTCAGGGGGAGTCGGACGAAAACCCGCCAGCCACCGCCGTCGCGAGGGCCGGCTTCCACCTCGCCATCGTAGAACGCCCCCCTCTCGCGGATGCCGACGAGTCCCCGGCCGGGGGAGTCCGTGGGCACGGCCGGCGCGGACGAGTCCTGCACCAGGATGGTCACCTCATCGTCGGCGAGCCTCACCCGCACGAACACGTCACGCACGTCGCGGGCGTGGCGCAGCACGTTGGTCAGCGACTCCTGAACGATGCGGTAGACGGTCGGGCCGACGGCGGAGTCGGCGGCGACGACGCCGGTGAGCTCCAGCCGCACCGGCAGTCCGGCGGCGACGAATTCGTCGACCAGGGCAGCAAGCTGTGCGGGGCCGGGCGGCGCCATCGTCGCCGCGTCGTCGTCGACCCGCGCCAGGAGCCGGCGAACCTCGCCGAGCGTGCGCCGGCCGGTGTCGGCCACCCGGGCCATCACCCGCCGGGACTCCTCGGGGCGCGTCGGCGCCACGGCGCTCGCCCCGTCGGCGAGGGCGGTCATCACGGCCAGCGAGTGAGCGATCACGTCGTGCATCTCACGCGCGATGCGCTCGCGCTCCTGTGCCCGTGCGATGCTCGCCTGCTGGTCGCGCTCCCGCTTCATCTGCTCCGCGCGCTCGACGAGCCCCGCGACGTGACGCCGCTGGTGGCCCCGGTTGATCCCGAGGAGCGTCGCGATCAGCGCCGCGCCCCCGAACAGCGCCAGGCTGCTGACCCAATCCGTCGGCCACGCCTCAAGATCCGAACGCGGAACGAGGCCGAGGATCGGCGGGCCGACCCGCACCCGGATCGCCAGGATCAGGCCGGCCACGGCGCCCGCCGCCAGCGCGACACCGAACGCCGCCCAGGCGCGACCCGCTCGGCTGGTGACCCCGATGATGTACAGCGCGAGCACCACCAGCGCAGTCTCGGCGCCCGTTCCCCACGCGGCCGAGGCGGACAGGAGCACCAGCAGCGCGAGGAATGACGCGCGCGGCCACCGGTGCCGGCAGAGCACAGCGGCCACCCCGCCCGCGGTCGCGAGCACGATCGGCCACAGCGGTGTCACGATCGTCGACTCGACCGACAGGTACCCGAACGCCGCGGCGAGCAGCAGATAGCCCACCAGGATCGAGCCGTCGGCCAGTGGCCAGCGCGCCACCCGGGGCCGCGGCGCGGACGCGGCATCGCCGGGCGCCGCGACGGCGGCACCCGGCGAGGAGAGGGACGACGGCCTCACGCGTCGCGCTTCGTCAGCGCGACTGCGCCCGCCGTCAGCGCCGCCGCGACCCAGAGGCAGACGAACAGCCCGCCCGCCTCGGCGCTGATGTGGCCGCCCCACACATCGAGGAAGGGAGCGCCCTCCGGGGCGACGCGTGCCATGGCATCGCCGGCGTTGCCGAGCAACATGACCCGCAGGACGCGCGAGAACAGGCTGTACGGCAGCACCGAGGTCAGCACCGGCCCGAGGAGCGTGACGACGAAAACGATGATCGCACCCGCGGTCGTGGAGCGCACGACCGCGCCGAGGCCCACGCCGAACGCCGCACAGAGGCCGAGGTACGCCGCAGCGCCGAGCAGCGCCGGCAGCACGCCGGGCGCACCCAGCGGCGCGTCGAGTCCGAACCGCGCGTAGAGCGGGTACGTCGCCGCCCACGAGCCGAAGACGGTCACCAGCGCGACCACCGTCACGACGCCGAACGCCACGATCGCTTTGGCCCACAGCGCCCGCAGCCGCGTCGGCGAGGCGAGCAGGGTGGACTGGATGGCGCCCGAGGAGTACTCCGCGCCGATCGACATGACGCCGAGGATACCGGCGATGATCTGCCCGACCACGACCATCGCGATCGTCACCTCGCCGATCGTGCGCTCGATGGACGGCACCGATGGGACTCCCGAGGACTCCAGCGTGAGTGCGAGGAACAGGCTGCCGCCCAGCCCGATGGCGAGGATGCCGCCGAGCGCGAGGAACGACGACGGCAGGCTGGTGAGCTTGATCCACTCGGAACGGAGGGTTGCCGAGAAGGGTGGACGTTGCGTGCGGGCGTCCGCACGGTGCGCCTTGGTGGTGAGCGACATCATCGGTCCGCTCCTTCCCCGGCGACGGGCGCCGATCGGTATTCGACCGCGCCTGCGGTCAGCGAGAGATAGGCATCCTCGAGGGAGCCTTCGACCGTGGTGATCTCGTAGAGCACCACACCGGATGCCGCGGCGGCATCGGCCACCTGCTCCGCGGTCAGCGACGTGATGTCGAGGGCCCCGTCGTGGCGGGTCGACACCGTGACCTCCGGCGCCGCGATGGCGGCGATGAGCCGGTCGACGTCCCGGGTGCGCACGCGGACGGCGGACCGGGTGGCCCCGGCGACCACCTCGCGCATCGGGCCGTCGGCGAGGATGCGACCCTGTCCGATGACGATGAGGTGATCCGCCGTCTGGGTCATTTCGCTCATCAGGTGGGAGGAGAGCAGAACGGTCCGTCCCTGCGCGGCGAGCTCGCGCAGCAGCCCCCGGATCCACAGGATCCCCTCCGGATCGAGCCCGTTGACCGGCTCGTCGAGGATGATCGTCTGCGGGTCGCCGAGCAGCGCGGCAGCGATGCCCAGCCGCTGGCCCATGCCCAGCGAGAAGCCGCCTACGCGCTTTCCGGCGACGGTGTCGAGCCCGGTGAGTTCGATCACCTGGTGCACCCGCGCGGCGCCGATACGGTGCGTCGCCGCGATCGCCAGCAGGTGCTTGTACGCGGTGCGGCGCCGGTGGGCGGCGCGGGCGTCGAGAAGGACGCCCACTTCACGCAGCGGAGCCGGAAGGTCCCGGTACGCCCGCCCGTTGACCTCGGCCGTACCCGATGTGGGGCGGTCGAGCCCCACGATCATGCGCATGGTGGTGGACTTTCCTGCGCCGTTCGGACCCAGGAAGCCGGTCACTCTGCCCGGCTCGACCGTGAAGTCGATGCCGTGCACGGCCACCTTCCGGCCGTATCTCTTCGTCAGGGACTGAACCCGGATCATCTGTGCACCTTTCGTCGCCTTCGACGCTACGGACGCGCCCACAGCGCCACATCGGCCTGCGGTCGCGACTATCGGCATCCGACCAGTACCCAGGTACACACCGGTGAGGGGCCATGCGCTGACACCGCCGACAGAGTCGGTGCCCCCGGTTAGGCTGGACCCCATGGAGTCCGCCGCGATCGTGCACGAGTTGCCGTGGGGCGACGTGTGGGGGCAGGACGAGGCGGTCGCGCAGCTGCAGGACGCGGCATCCGACCCCGCCTCGATGACCCACGCGTGGCTCATCACGGGACCTCCGGGCTCGGGCCGCTCCACCCTCGCCTACGCGTTCGCCGCCCGCCTCATCGCCGGCGATGGCGACGACGTGGACCACGTCATGAGGCAGGTGCTCGCCGGCACCCACCCCGACCTCACGGCGCTGCGCACCGAGGGCGTCATCATCTCGATCAAAGAAGCCCGGGCGCTCGT
>NZ_JANJFJ010000260.1:0-6252 GCF_024626565.1 Microbacterium sp. zg.Y909 | reverse complement strand
GTCGAGCCCAAGGGCCACGCCACGAGTCCCAAGCCCCGCTACACCGAGGCGAGCCTGGTCAAGGCGCTGGAGGAGAGGGGCATCGGCCGCCCGTCGACCTTCGCCAGCATCATCGACGTCATCCTCGACCGCGGCTACGTCACCAAGCGCGGTCAGGCACTCGTGCCGAGCTGGCTGTCGTTCAGCGTCGTGCGGCTGCTCGAAGAGCACTTCGCCGACCTCGTGGATTATGACTTCACCGCCGCCCTCGAGGACGACCTCGATGCCATCGCCCGCGGCGAGCAGCAGCGCGTGGCGTGGCTGAAGGACTTCTACTACGGCTCGAAGGACCACGTGGGCCTGCGTCACATCGTCGACAACCTCGGCGACATCGACGCGCGCGAGCTCAACTCCACGCCCATCGGCGACGTCGCGACGCTGCGCTTCGGCAAGTACGGCCCCTACCTCGAGGTGCCCGACGCGAGCGGCGACCCCGAGGCCAAGCCCCGCATCGTCAACGTCCCCGACGACCTCGCACCCGACGAGCTGACCCCGGCCAAGGCACAGGAGCTCATCGACGCCCCCGTCGCCGGTGACCGGGTGCTGGGGGAGAACCCCGAGAACGGCAAGCTCATCGTCGTCAAGGACGGCCGGTTCGGTCCGTACGTGCAGGAGGTCGAGCCCGTCGACCCCGATGCCGCCGACCCGCAGACCGGCGAGGTCGAAGCCGAGGCGCCCAAGAAGAAGACCACGCGCAAGAAGGCGGATGCCGCGCCCAAGCCGCGGACGGCCTCGCTGTTCAAGAGCATGTCGGTGGAGACCGTCGACCTCGACACCGCGCTGAAGCTGCTGGCGCTGCCGCGCGTCGTGGGAGTCGACCCCGAGACGGGTGCCGAGATCACCGCGCAGAACGGCCGGTACGGTCCGTACCTGAAGAAGGGCACGGACTCCCGCACGCTGCAGAGCGAGGACCAGCTGTTCTCCATCACCCTCGACGAAGCGCTCGCCGTGTACGCGCAGCCGAAGTACGGTGCCCGCGCGGCATCCAGCGCGCTCAAGGAGTTCGAGGCGGACCCCGTCAGCGGCAAGCCGATCAAGCTCAAGGACGGCCGCTTCGGTCCGTACGTCACCGACGGCGAAACCAACGCGACCATCCCGCGCGGCGAGAACGCCGAAGAGGTCACGTTCGAGCGCGCTGTGCAGCTGCTGGCAGACAAGCGCGCCAAGGGTCCCGCTCCCAAGCGCACGACCCGCAAGGCGACGACCACGCGCAAGCCCGCGGCCAAGAAGAAGTGACCGCGCACGGCGACCCGGTCCCTGAGGCCACCCACCCGGTCCCTGAGCCCGTCGAAGGGCCGCGCGGCCTCTGGGTCACATTCGAAGGCGGCGACGGCGCGGGCAAGACGACGCAGGCGGCGCTTCTGGAGCAGTGGCTGCAGCAGCAGGGCCGCACCGTCGTGCGCACCCGTGAGCCGGGCGGCACCGAGGTGGGCGTGCTCGTCCGCGACATCGTGCTGCACCACCGCGGCGACATCGCGCCCCGGGCCGAGGCGCTGCTCTACGCCGCCGATCGCGCCCATCACGTCGCCGCCCTCGTGCGTCCCGCCCTCGCCCGCGGTGAGGTGGTCATCCAGGACCGCTACCTCGACTCGTCGGTGGCCTACCAGGGTGCCGGTCGGGTGCTGGATGCCGGAGAGGTGCGACGCCTGTCGCTGTGGGCGACCGAGGGCGCCCTGCCAGACCTCACGGTGCTGCTCGACCTCGACCCCTCGGCCGCGCGGGCGCGGCTGGACGCGGACGACAAGCCCTTCGACCGGCTCGAGGCAGAACAGGACGACTTCCACCGTCGTGTGCGCGATGGGTTCCTCGCCCTGGCTGCGGCGGAGCCTGCCCGCTTCGTCGTCGTCGACGCCGGGCTGCCGGTGGACGAGATCGCCGCGCGGGTGCAGCGCCGTGTCGCCGAGGTGCTCGCCGGCGAGTCCGGCTCCTAGGTCCCGGGCGGTCGTCGCCGACGGCAGCGGTCGGCGCCGTCCGACATCAGGAGGCGCTCTCGCGTCCCCCGACCGACACCACGCCCGCTTCGTATGCCTTGATGACCGCCTGCACGCGGTTGGGGAGCTGGAGCTTGGCGAGGATCCGGCCGACGTGCGCCTTGACCGTGGATTCGCTCAGGTGCAGGGCCTCGGCGATCTCGATGTTCGTCAGACCCCGCCCGATCAGCACGAACACCTCCCGCTCCCGCTCCGAGAGCACGGACAGATCGTCGTCACGGTCTCTCCGCTGTTCGAGGTGCGGAACGGCCACCTCGATGAGTTTGGCCGTGACCCTGGGCGAGACGACGGCATCGCCGGTCCTCACCGCGCGCACGGCGGCGACGAGCTCATCGGGGCGGGTGTTCTTCAGCAGAAAGCCGGCGGCTCCCGCGGTGAGTGCACCGAAGGCGAAATCATCGCGGTCGTACGTCGTCAGCACCAGCACGCGGGTGTCGGGGTGGGTGCGCGAGATCTCCCTCGTCGCGTCGATCCCGTTCAGGTCCGGCATCCGCACGTCCATGAGCACGACGTCGGGATGCAGGCGGCGGACCGACTGCAGGGCCTCGGCCCCGTTCGAGGCCTCGCCGACGACGGCGATGTCCGGCTCGGCCTCGAGGACGAGGCGCAGCCCGTAGCGCACCAGCTCCTGATCGTCGACCAGCAGAACCCGGATGCCGTCGGTCACGGCCGCCTCCTCGGTCATCATCATCCGTTCAGGGGGAGTCGGACGAAAACCCGCCAGCCACCGCCGTCGCGAGGGCCGGCTTCCACCTCGCCATCGTAGAACGCCCCCCTCTCGCGGATGCCGACGAGCCCCCGGCCGGGGGAGTCGGTGGGCACGGCCGGCGCGGAGGAGTCCTGCACCAGGATGGTCACCTCGTCGTCGGCGAGCCCCACCCGCACGAACACGTCCCGCACGTCGCGGGCGTGGCGCAGCACGTTGGTCAGCGACTCCTGAACGATGCGGTAGACGGTCGGGCCGACGGCGGAGTCGGTGGCGACGGCGCCGGTGAGTTCCAGCCGCGCCGGCAGTCCGGCGGCGACGAATTCGTCGACCAGGGCAGGAAGCTGTGCGGGGCCGGGCGGCGCCATCGTCGCCGCGTCGTCGTCGACCCGCGCCAGGAGCCGGCGAACCTCGCCGAGCGTGCGCCGGCCGGTGTCGGCCACCCGGGCCATCACCCGCCGGGACTCCTCGGGGCGCGTCGGCGCCACGGCGCTCGCCCCGTCGGCGAGGGCGGTCATCACGGCCAGCGAGTGAGCGATCACGTCGTGCATCTCGCGCGCGATGCGCTCGCGCTCCTGCGCCCGTGCGATGCTCGCCTGCTGGTCGCGCTCCCGCTTCATCTGCTCCGCGCGCTCGACGAGCCCCGCGACGTGACGCCGCTGGTGGCCCCGGTTGATCCCGAGGAGGGTCGCGATCAGCGCCGCGCCCCCGAACAGCGCCAGGCTGCTGACCCAATCCGTCGGCCACGCCTCAAGATCCGAACGCGGAACGAGGCCGAGGATCGGCGGGCCGACCCGCACCCGGATCGCCAGGATCAGGCCGGCCACGGCGCCCGCCGTCAGTGCGACGCCGAACGCCGCCCAGGCGCGATCCGCTCGGCTGGTGACCCCGATGATGTATAGCGCGAGCACCACCAGCGCAGTCTCGGCGCCGGTGCCCCACGCCGCCGATGCCATCAGCAGCACGAGCAGCGCGAGGAAAGACGCGCGAGGCCACCGGTGGCGGCAGAGCACGGCGGCCACCGACCCCGCTGTCACCAGCAGAATCGGCCCGGGCGGTGTCCTGATGGTCGACTCGACCGACAGATAGCCGAGCGCGCCGGCGAGCAGCAGGTAGGCGGCCAGGACCAAGGCGTCGACCTGCGCTCGGCTCGCCGCGCGCGGTCGCGGCGTGGGTACCGCGCCCCTGGGCACCGCACCCGCGGGCACGGCATCCGCGCGCACCGCATCGCCGGGCGCCGCGGCTGCGGCACCCGGCGACGAGGCGGACGGTGCCGTCACGCGTCGCGCTTCTTCAATGCGACTGCGCCCGCGATCAGCGCCGCTGCGGCCCACCCGGAGACGAACAACCAGCCCGCCCCGGGGCTGATGTGTCCGCCCCAGACGTCGAGGAAGGGGGCCCCTTCGATGCCGACCCGCGTCATGGCGTCTCCGGCGTTGCCGAGCAGTGCGACGCGCAGGACACGCGAGAAGAGGCTGTACGGCAGCACCGAGGTCAGTACGGGTCCGAGCAGCGTCGCGACGAAGACGATAATCGCGCCGGCGGTCGTCGAGCGGAGGAGGGCGCCGAGGCCGACTCCGAACACCGCGCACAGTCCGAGGTATGCGGCGGCGCCGACCAGCGACAGCAGCGCACCGGGCGCACTGAGCGGCACGTCCAGTCCGAACTGCGCGTACACCGGATTGGTGGCGGCCCATGATCCGAAGACGGTGACAAGCGACACGACCGTCACCGCAGCGAACGACACGATCGCTTTCGCCCCGAGTGCCCGCAGCCGCGTCGGTGACGCCAGAAGCGTGGACTGGATGGCGCCCGAGGAGTATTCCGCGCCGATCGACATGACGCCGACGATACCGGCGATGATCTGTCCCACGACGACCATCGCGACCGTCACGTCGCCGAGGGTCCGCTCGACGGACGGCACGGACGGCACGCCCGACGACTCGAGGGTGAGGGCGAGGAAGAGGGCGCCGCCCAGGCCGATGGCGAGGATGCCGCCGAGCGCGAGGAACGACGACGGCAGGCTGGTGAGCTTGATCCACTCGGAGCGGAGGGTTGCCGAGAACGGTGGGCGTTGCGTGCGGGCGTCCGCACGGTGCGCCTTGGTGATGAGCGACATCATCGGTCCGCTCCTTCCTCGGCGACGGGCGCCGATCGGTATTCGACGGAATCGGCGGTGAGTGAGAGATAGGCCTCTTCGAGCGACCCTTCGACGGTCGTGATCTCGTAGAGCACCGCTCCGCAGGCAGCGGCGGCGTCGGCGACCTGCTCCGCGGTGAGCGAGGTGATCTCGATAGCGCCGTCCGGGTAGGTCGACACCGTGACCTCCGGCGCAGCGATGGCCGCGATCAGCCGATCCACGTGACGGCCGCGCACGCGCACCGCGGAGCGGGTGGCGCCGGCGACGACGTCGCGCATCGGGCCGTCGGCGAGGATGCGGCCCTGCCCGATGACGATGAGGTGGTCGGCGGTCTGGGTCATCTCGGTCATCAGATGAGAGGAGAGCAGCACCGTTCGGCCCTCCGCCGCAAGCCGGCGCAGCAGGCCCCGGATCCACAGGATCCCCTCCGGATCGAGTCCGTTGACCGGCTCGTCGAGGATGATCGTCTGTGGGTCCCCGAGAAGTGCCGCGGCGATCCCCAGGCGCTGGCCCATGCCCAGCGAGAACCCGCCGACTCGCTTGCCGGCCACGGCCTCGAGCCCGGCGAGATCCATCACCTCGCGCACCCGTGCCGCGCCGATGCGGTGCGTCGCCGCGATCGCCAGCAGGTGCTTGTACGCGGTGCGGCGCGGGTGGGCGGCGCGGGCGTCGAGGAGGACGCCGACTTCGCGCAGCGGCGCGGGAAGCTCGTGATACGGACGCCCGTTGACCTCCGCCGTACCCGATGTGGGGCGGTCCAGTCCCACGATCATGCGCATGGTGGTGGACTTGCCCGCTCCGTTCGGACCGAGGAAGCCGGTCACGCGGCCCGGCTCGACCGTGAAGTCGATGCCGTGCACGGCCACCTTGCGGCCGTAGTTCTTCGTCAGGGATTCGACCCGGATCATCTGTGCGCCTTTCGTCGCCTTCGACGCTACGGACGCGCCCACAGCGCCACATCGGCCTGCGGTCGCGACTATCGGCATCCGACCAGTACCCAGGTACACACCGGTGAGGGGCCATGGGCTGACACCGCCGACAGAGTCGGTGCCCCCGGTTAGGCTGGACCCCATGGAGTCCGCCGCAATCGTGCACGAGTTGCCGTGGGGCGACGTGTGGGGGCAGGACGAGGCGGTCGCGCAGCTGCAGGACGCGGCATCCGACCCCGCCTCGATGACCCACGCGTGGCTCATCACGGGACCTCCGGGCTCGGGCCGCTCCACCCTCGCCTACGCGTTCGCCGCCCGCCTCATCGCAGGCGATGGCGACGACGTGGACCACGTCATGAGGCAGGTGCTCGCCGGCACCCACCCCGACCTCACGGCGCTGCGCACCGAGGGCGTCATCATCTCGATCAAAGAAGCCCGGGCGCTCGT
>NZ_JANJFJ010000259.1:0-6268 GCF_024626565.1 Microbacterium sp. zg.Y909 | reverse complement strand
TGATCAGGCGCCCCTCCTTAACGGCCTCCATCGGTCCATCCCCGGTTCGCGGCTTCATGGCTGCCATTACGGGCTCCTTTTCCATATAGGTGTGGTCCCTGAGTTTATCGTGTGAAACCGACGCCGGATGAACGAGGCGCGCGGAGGAGTCGCTCAGGGCACGCGCCAGAAGGTGTCGCCGAGTGCGTACATCTCGTGGATCCACCACCCTTGGGCGAGCAGACACACCACCAGCGCTCCAATACGCCACACCCACGATCGGGGTACGGCGACCGCTCCCCACAGCGGCGAAAGCGGCAGCAGCAGCCGGAATGTGCTCGATTGCGGGAAGAAGACCGCGAGCAGATAGAGCAGGTAGCTCGCCGACCACAGGCGCAGGTCGACCCCCAGACGGCGCGCCGTCCGCCCTCGCCACAGCCACAGCGCCGCTCCCGCCACCGCGGCCACGAACACCACCACCCCCACCGCCGGCGGCAGACCCAGCTGACTCGCCCAGAAGGCGCTGGCCTGCACGACCCCTTCGAAGGGCACGAAGCCCGCCTCGGCATTGGGAAGCCAGACGCGGCGCCACGCCAGCTCGGTGGCCAGATACGCGTCGGGCCGCCCGGTCACCAGAGCCGCGATGCCGATCCACGAGAATCCGACCACGGCGGCGAGGAGCCCCGTCGCGACGATGTGCACGACATCCCGCCCCGGAAGGGCGGCGTCACGACGGATCACCCAGCGGTGGATGCCGTGGAGCGCGAGGAACAGCGAGAACGCCAGCACCCCGGGGCGGGTGAACCCCATGAGAGGCACGAGCAGGTAGAGCCACGCGTACCGGCGTCGCTGCACCTGCCACAGTGCGAGCAGGAGCAGGAGGAGGAACAGCGACTCCGCGTAGCCGACGTGGAAAAGGGCCGCCAAGGGCGACGATGCGAACAGCACCGCGGCCCACAGCGCCGCGCGTGCGCCGATCCGCTCGCGGAGCAGCCGATAGAGCACGTAGGTGGCGCCGTACCCCGCGACCAGCGACACCGCTGACGCCCCGGCCACCCACGATCCCAGCGGTGCGCCGACCACGGCCGCGACCGCCGGGTACACCGGGAGGAAGGCCCACGCGTTCTCGGCTACCTGGCCGCCGTCGGTGAGGGGCAGCTCGGTGGGGTAGCCCGAGACCGCCACCAGCCAGTACCACTGCGCGTCCCACCCGGCGAGGAGGTCCGCCAGCGAGGCGTCCGCTCCGAACCGCGATCCCGGCCCCGAGGCGCGGGCGGCCAGCAGCAGCAAGCCGGTCGTGGCCAGACGCGCACCGATGTAGAGCACCCCGATGCGCAGGGCCGCCGGCAACGCATCCCAGCGTCCAGCGATGCGGGTGGTCAGGCGCCGCTCAGCCATGCGCGCAGACCGCGCTCCACGGCCTCGATCTGCGAGACCGCCACCCGCTCCTCGTCGTGGTGGGCCAGGTGCGGGTTGCCCGGACCGTAGTTCACGGCGGGCACCCCCAGCGCCGAGAACCGCGCGACGTCGGTCCAGCCGTACTTGGGGCGGGGCACGGCGCCGACAGCCGCGACGAACTCCTGTGCCAGCGCGGCGTCGAGGCCGGGACGCGCGCCTTCGGCGACATCGGTGATCTCCACCTCGTATCCCGTGAAGATCTCGCGCACGTGCGACTCCGCCTCGGCGGCGTCGCGACTGGGGGCGAACCGATAGTTCACCTCGATCTCGCAGAGGTCGGGGATGACGTTGCCGGCGACGCCGCCGGTGATGCGCACCGCGTTGAGACCCTCGCGGTAGACCAGACCCTCCACCTCGATCTGCTGCGGCTCATAGTCTGTCAGGCGCGCGAGCACGGGGGCTGCGGCGTGGATCGCGTTGACGCCCATCCAGGCCCGCGCACTGTGGGCGCGGGAGCCGTGGGTGCGCACCACCGCCCGAAGCGTGCCGTTGCATCCCCCCTCGACTTCGCCGTCGGAGGGTTCGCCCAGAATGGCGAAGTCCGCGGCGAACAGGTCGGGGCGGGTGCGGGCGAGGCGCGTCAGCCCGCTGCGCGACGCCTCGACCTCTTCGTGGTCGTACCAGAGCCAGGTGATGTCCACCCGCGGGTCGACGAGCTCTGCGGCCAGCTTGAGCTGCACCGCCACTCCCGCCTTCATGTCGACGGTGCCCCGCCCCCACAGGTAGGGCTCGCCGTCGATCTCGATGTCGCGCGTGGGCAGGTTGGCGTTCACGGGGACGGTGTCGATGTGCCCGGCGATGGCGACGCGCTGCGCGCGGCCGAGGTCGGTGCGCGCCACGATCGTGTCGCCGTCGCGGTGCACCTGCAGGTGCGGCAGCGCGGCAACGGCTTCATGGATCGCGTCGGCGAGCGTCGTCTCGTCGTCCGAGACGCTGGGGATGTCGCAGATCGCCCGCGTGAGGTCGAGAGAGGATGCGCTGAGGTCGAGCCGTGGCATCCCCCGAGTCTAGCCAGCGCGCACCGGCCGATATTCTGGAGGGATGAGCGATGCACGATGGATCTGGGCCACGGGACTGACGACCACCGCCGCTGACGGCACGGTGCTCGACGCCTGGTTCCCCCACCCCGAGACGGGGCGCCGCCCGGTGGACGTCGACGCCCAGGCTGAGTTCGAGGGACTCACCGGACGCGACGAGCGTCGCAGCGTGACGGTGTCGCCGGTATCGCTGGAGATCGACCTGGATGCCGCGCCGTCCTCCACGCCCGACGCCTATCTGCGGCTGCACGCCCTCTCGCACCGCCTCGTCGAGCCGAACGCCCTCAATCTCGACGGCATCTTCGGCCACCTCCCGATCGTCGCGTGGACCAACGCCGGCCCGATGCTCCCCGAAGACGCCGCCGCACTGCGGCCGTCGCTGCAGCGCCACGGCATCCAGGTGCAGGGCCTCGACAAGTTCCCGCGCCTGACCGACTACGTCACGCCTGCCGGGGTGCGCATCGCCGACACGGCTCGCGTGCGCCTGGGCGCGTACCTCTCCCCCGGCACCACCGTCATGCACGAGGGCTTCGTCAACTTCAATGCCGGCACGCTCGGCGCCTGCATGATCGAGGGCCGCATCTCGCAGGGCGTGGTGGTCGGCGACGGCAGCGACGTCGGCGGGGGCGCGTCGATCATGGGCACGCTCTCGGGGGGCGGCAGCCACCGCGTGTCGATCGGCGCCCGCACGCTGCTCGGCGCGAACGCCGGCATCGGCATCTCGCTGGGCGACGACTGCGTCGTCGAGGCCGGTCTCTACGTCACGGCCGGAACGAAGGTCGTTCTCGCGGGCGGGCCCACTCGCCATGACGGCACGCCGCAGGTCGTGAAGGCCGCAGAGCTCTCCGGACGGTCCGGCCTGCTGTTCCGTCGCAACTCCCTGAGCGGCGCGGTCGAGGCGGTCGAGCGCACCGGCGTGGGCGTCACGCTGAACGAGGCCCTGCACGCCTGAGCGTCAGAATGCCATGTACAGCGTGAAGCACCAGAGGCAGATGAAGGCCAGCATCCCGAGGCTGTAGAGGATCGACGCCCGCAGGATCTCGCTCTCGCGGCCCGAGAGCCCCACCGCCCCCGCGGCGATCGCGATCGACTGCGGCGAGATGACCTTGCCCGTGTTGCCGCCGGCGGTGTTTCCCGCCACCAGCAGGGCCGGGTCGGCCCCGATGCCCTGCGCGGTCGCGACCTGCAGCGGCGCGAAGAGGGTGTTGTTGTTGACCACCGACCCGGTGAGGAACACGCCGATCCAGCCGATGATGGGCGCCAGCAGCGGCACGAGGGGGCCGATCGCGGCGAGGGCGTTGCCCATCGACGTCGACGCCCCGGCGTAGTTGGCGATGTTCGCGAGCGCCAGGATCAGCGCGATGAGCACCAGCGCCTGCCAGAGCGACCGCACGGTGCCGACGAACTCCCCGCCCAGCGACGGGCGGCGGGATCTCGGGGTGGTGAGGTACGACACGATCACCGCGAGGAGGATGGCCGTGCCGGTCGCATTGATTGGCGTGAAGCCCCAGGTCGCCGTGACGACCGAGCCGGCTGCCGTGGTCACTTCGCCCGTCAGCCCCGGGATCGCAATGGCGAAGACGGTGCCGGCCAGTGCGCCACCCTCCGCGAAGAGGTTCTTGAATACCGGCAGGCTCCACACCAGGATGAAGCCGGTCAGGATGTAGAAGGGGCTCCAGGCGGACGCGATCTGGCCGAGGCTGTGGCGCTCGGCGGCCGGGGCCTCGGACCCGTCTTCACGGAACTGCCGCTTCGGCTGCCAGACCCGTCCGAGCAGGAAGAGGGCCACCATCGCGCCGAGCCCCGCGCCGAGATCGGCGAGCTCCGGGCCCAGGAACCACAGCACACCGCCCTGGATGCCGCTGAACACCACGGTGACGAGCAGGGTCGCCGGCAGCGTCTCGCGCAGGCCGCGCCGCCCGTCCAGGATCATCACCAGCAGGAACGGGATCAGCAGGGTCAGCGGCTGCAGGATGACGACCATCGACCGCGACAGCACCATCACGTCGATACCGGTGACCTGTGCGCCGACGATCACCGGAATGCCGATGGCGCCGTAGGCTCCGGCGCCGGCGTTGGCCACAAGGGAGATCATGGCGGCGCGCACCGGTCGGAACCCGAGTTGCACCAGCAGCGCCGCGCAGATGGCGATCGGAACGCCGAATCCGGCCGCGCCCTCGAGGAAGGCCCCGAACGCGAAGCTGATCAGCAGCACCTGGATGCGCTGGTCGCCCGAGATGCCCCCGATCGAGGCGCGGATGACGTCGAATCTTCCGCTCGCCACCGCCAATCGGTACAGCCACACGGCCATGACGATGATGTAGGCGATCGGCCAGATCGCGGTGAGCACGCCGATCAGCGCCGACCCGCCGACCGTTTCCAGCGGCATCCCGAACGGCCACATGGCCACGATGATCTGCACGACCAGGGCGATGACGGCCGAGAGGATGCCGCTCAGCTTGATCGCGACCAGGCAGACCAGGAACACCACGATCGGAATGGCCGCCACGAGGGCGGAGAGCCCGATGCTCCCGAAAGGGTCAGTCGTCTGTTCCCACATGGCGCCTCCGCTCGTACGGCAGGTCGTGCGGGAGTCACGCTACCGGGCGAGGGCCATCCTGGTCACCCCTCCCGCTGCGGCGGCGCGGGCCGCCGCAGCCTGGGCTCACACCCCGGGGTAGTCGCGGCGCCCGGCGCCGGTGTACAGCTGCTGCGGTCGGCCGATCTTCGTCTGCGGGTCGTTCTGCATCTCGCGCCAGTGGGCGAGCCAGCCCGGAAGCCGGCCGATCGCGAACAGCACGGTGAACATGCGGGTCGGAAAGCCCATGGCCTTGTAGATGACGCCCGTGTAGAAGTCGACGTTCGGGTAGAGCCGGCGCTCCTGGAAGTACGCATCGTTGAGTGCGATCTCTTCGAGCTCCTTGGCGAGGTCCAGCAGCGGGTCGTGCACCCCGAGCTCGGTGAGCACCTCGTCGGCCGATTCCTTCACGAGCTTCGCACGCGGGTCGTAGTTCTTGTACACGCGGTGCCCGAAGCCCATGAGCTTCACGCCGTCTTCTTTGTTCTTCACACGCTCGACGAAGCGCTGCACGCTCTCACCCGAGTCGCGGATGCGAGCCAGCATGTCGAGAACGGCCTCATTGGCGCCGCCGTGCAGCGGTCCGTACAGGGCGTTGATCCCGGCGGAGACCGACGAGAACTGGTTGGCGCCGGTGGAGCCGACCAGGCGTACGGTCGAGGTGGACGCGTTCTGCTCGTGGTCCTCGTGCAGGATCAGCAGACGCTCGAGCGCCCGTGACATGACCGGGTTGATCTCGTACTGCTCGCTCATGACGCCGAAGTTCAGGCGCAGGAAGTTGTCGACGAAGCTCAGCGAGTTGTCGGGGTAGAGGAACGCCTGCCCCACGCTCCTCTTGTGCGCGTAGGCGGCGATGACGGGCAGCTTCGCGAGCAGGCGGATGGTGTTGATCTCCACATGCTCGGGGTTGTTCGGGTCGGACTGGTTCTCGTAGTAGGTCGACAGTGCCGCCGTCGCCGACGAGAGCACCGACATGGGGTGCGCCGTGTGCGGCAATGACGAGAAGAACCGCTTGATGTCCTCGTGCAGCAGGGTGTGCCGGCGGATGCGCTCGTCGAACGCACCGAGCTCGTCGGCGGTGGGCAGCTCGCCGTACAGCAGCAGCCAGGCCACCTCGAGGTACGTGCTGTTCTTGGCCAGCTGCTCGATCGGGTAGCCGCGGTAGCGGAGGATCCCCTCATCACCGTCGATGTAGGTGATCGCCGACTTCGTCGCT
>NZ_JANJFJ010000258.1:0-6282 GCF_024626565.1 Microbacterium sp. zg.Y909 | reverse complement strand
CGGTGAGAAGCGCATGCTCGCCAAGGCACGCCAGATCCTCATCTCCGAGCTCGCTCTGGCCGAGAAGACCGACGAGGAGCGCGCGAGCGTCGTCCTCGACGAGGTCCTCGCCAGCTGACCCCGGCACAACCCGTCGGCGGGTAGGTTCGAGGCGTGAGCATCACGCCTGTTCCCCGTGTCGCCGTCATCGTCGTCGCCGCCGGATCCGGCACCCGTCTGGGTGCGGCCGATCCGAAGGCGTTCGTCGGGCTCGACCAGCACACCATCCTGCGTCACTGCCTCGAGGGCGTCTTCAGCGCGCCGAGCGCGCAGGTGATCGTCGTCGCCCCGCCGGGACGCGAGGGCGATGCCGACACGGATGCCCTCGAGGCATCCGGTGACCGGCGCGACCTGGTGCAGGTCGTCTCCGGCGGCCCGACGCGTCAGGCATCGGTCGCCGCGGGGCTGCACGCGGTGTGGCCGGATGTCGAGGTCGTGCTCGTGCACGATGCCGCCCGCGCGCTCACGCCGCCGGCGGTGTTCGAGCGCGTCATCGCGGCGGTCGACGCGGGCGCTGCAGGCGTCATTCCGGTGCTGCCCGTCGTCGACACCCTGAAGCGGGTCGACGGTGCGCGCATCGTCGACGGCGTGGACCGTGCCGAGCTGGCAGCCGCGCAGACCCCGCAGGGGTTCCGTCGGGACGTGCTGGATGCCGCGTACGCGGCTGCCGAAGAGGAGTTCACCGATGACGCGGCGGTGGTGGCATCCGCCGGTCATGAGGTGGTGATCGTCGACGGTTCCGAGATGAGCTTCAAGATCACCACTCCCGCCGACCTCGAGCGCGCGCGGTCACTGGTGTCTCCCGTCCACCCGGCGGCCACCCGCCTGGATGCCCAGCAGCCCGCCGCGCGCGTGGGGGTCGGCACCGACGTGCACGCGGTCGGCGGCGACGGGACGCTGTGGCTCGCGGGCCTGGAGTGGCCGGGGGAGCAGCCGCTGTCGGGGCACTCCGACGGGGATGCCGTCGCCCACGCCATCGTCGACGCGCTGCTGGCCGCGGCCGGCCTCGGCGACATCGGCACCCACTTCGGCACCGACCGGCCCGAGTACGCCGGCGCGCACGCCGACGCGTTCTTCGCGCGCACCCGCGCGCTGCTCGACGAAGCCGGCTGGGCCGTGGGCAACGTCTCGGTGCAGGTGCAGGCGCGGCGCCCCCGCTTCGCCGACCGGCGCGCCGAGGCGGAGCGGGTTCTCTCTGCGGCCCTCGGCGGCGCCCCGGTCTCGGTGTCGGCGACGACCACCGACGGGTTGGGCTTCACCGGCACCGGCGAGGGCGTCGCGGCGTTCGCGGTCGCGATGATCGTCCCGGCCTGAGCCCGGCCGCCACCTCGCGGCTTCGGCGGCTTCGGTCGTCGCAAATGGCCCGCCGGGGGCAGGCGAAGGGCGCAGACGTGACGACCGGAGCACACGTGGCCACGAGGCCCGGGCACGCCGAGGTCGGGTGGCGCGCTATTGCGGCAGATCTAGCGCGAAGTAGGTCGAGAGTGGGTCGTCGGTGTAGTCGGCGAACGGCCCGCAGGGCGTGAAGCCCTCGCCGAGGTAGAGCGCCCGTGCGGCGGCGAAGTCCGGCCCCGAGCCCGTCTCGAGCTGCAGGCGCAGCAGCCCCATGGCGCGTGCCTCGGCCATGATGTGGCGCAGCAGCGTCCGAGCCACGCCGCGTCGCAGGTGGGCGGGGGCGACCCGCATGGACTTGATCTCGCCGTGGGCGGCATCCCGCCGCTGCAGGGCGCCCACGCCTGCGAGCTCGTCGCCGTCCCAGGCCGACCACACCGTGATGTCGGGATGCCGCAGCTGCTCGACGCCCAGCGCATGCACGCTCTCGGCCGGGGTCTGCGCGTGCATCGCGTCGAGGTGAGCGGCGATGAGCGCGCAGGTGGCCTCGCCGGTGAGGTCGTCGACGCGTATCTGCAGGGTCATGTGGTGCCTCCTCAGCCTTCGACCGCATACGGTGCGGGGTCTCGGGGCGCGCGCGACCCGACGGCCAGCAGCACCAGGCCCGCAACCAGCACAGCCAGCCCGACCATGGCCGGCGTGCTCAGCCGTTCGCCGAGCACGCCGAGGCCCAGCAGCGTTGCGGTCAGCGGCTCCGCCAGGGTGAGGGTCGCCGCCGTCGCGGCGGTGAGTCGCAGCAGCCCCCACGTGAACAGCGTGTACGCGATGCCGACGGTCGCGAGCCCGAGCCACAGCGCCATCGCGACTCCGTCGGGCGATGCCAGCCACGCCAGGTCGGCGAACAGCAGCATGGCGACGCCCCAGGCCGCGCCCCCGAGCCCCATGGCCCCGCCGACGGTGAACGGGTCCCAGCCGGCATCCATCAGTCGCCGCTGCACGTTGGCCTGTACGGCGAAGGCGGCGCCCGCCGCGAGGGAGGCGAGAAGCCCCAGCGGATCGCTGCCGCCGGAGGCCGCGCCGCCCGCACCCAGCAGCACCACTCCCGCGGTCGCGAGCGCCGTCGCCACCAGCCACGCGCCCGAGGGGATGCGGCGGGTCAGCGCCCACTCGACCAGCCCCGCGATCACCGGCGCCGATCCCAGCGCGATCACGGTGCTGACGGCGACGCCGTTGCGCTCGGCGCCGAGGAAGAACAGCGGCTGGTAGAGCGCCAGGCAGGTGCCGGTCGCCGCCATCAGCAGCAGGGCGCGACGGTCCAGCACCGGCCGCGGGGCGGGGGTGACGGCGGCGGGGCTGCCGGTGGCCGCTGCGCGGCGGCGATCCCGTGCACCCAGCGAGAACGCGAGGGCTGCCAGCGCAGCGCCGCCGATCGTCAAGCGCACCGCCCCGACTGCCCAGGGCGTGCTGTCGTCGGGACCCAGCGCCTGCGCGGTGCCGGTCGTGCCGAAGAGCACGGCAGCAGCGAGGACGGCGAGGACGGGGAACATCACGTCAGTTCTAGCGGACGCGTGTGTCGCGCGTGTGACGCACGCCTCGGGCCCTGCCCCGCGGCCGGCCCCACCGGGGCTTCGGTCGTCGCAAACGTCCCTTTCGGCGCCCGCAGAGGGCACAGACGCGACCAGCGAAGCGCAGGCCGCCGCAGCCGCGCGCCCAGCGGCGCCGCGCGCGCCCAGGAACCGAGCGCCGCCGCCGGTAGGCTGGAGCAGTGAGTAATGGCGGTACGGGCGTGAAGCTCTATGACACGAAGGCGCAGCAGCTGCGCGACTTCGTCCCCGCCGACCCCGCGAACGTCACCATTTACGTCTGCGGGCCCACTGTGCAGTCCGGCCCGCACATCGGTCACCTGCGCGGCGCGCTGAGCTTCGACATCCTGCGCCGGTGGCTCGGCCACCGCTTCGGGCGGGTCACGTTCGTGCGCAACGTCACCGACATCGACGACAAGGTGCTCGCGAACGCGACGGCAAGCGAGCCCTGGTGGGCTCTGGCGTACCGCATGGAGCTCGCGTTCTCCCGCGCCTACGCGACCATCGGCATCCTTCCTCCGACGTACGAGCCGCGGGCGACGGCATCCATCCCGCAGATGCTCGAGCTCATCGCCCGCCTCATCGACGCAGGTCACGCGTACCCCGCCGGCGAAGGCGACGTGTACTTCGACGTGCGTTCGTGGCCCTCGTACGGTGAGCTGACACGCCAGTCGCTCGACGCCATGGAGCCGGCGGCCGACGCCGACCCCCGTGGCAAGCGCGACCCCCGCGACTTCGCGCTGTGGAAGGGCGCCAAGGCCGACGAACCGGCGGATGCCGCATGGGAGTCGCCCTGGGGCCGTGGCCGGCCCGGCTGGCACATCGAGTGCTCCGCGATGTCGCGGCGCTACCTCGGTCCGTCGTTCGACATCCACGGCGGCGGCCTCGACCTGCGCTTCCCGCACCACGAGAACGAGCTGGCGCAGTCCACCGCGGCCGGTGACGCGTTCGCGGCGTACTGGGTGCACAACGGCCTCGTGACCGTCGGCGACCAGAAGATGTCGAAGTCGCTCGGAAACTTCCTGCTCGCCGATGACGTGCTGAGCCGGTACGAGCCGCTCGTCGTGCGCTACGCCCTGGCGGCGGCGCACTACCGCTCCAACCTCGACGTCACGGGGGCCTCGTTCGACGAGGCAGCTGCGGCGCTGGATCGCATCCGCACTTTCCAGACCCGCGCTGCGCGCGTGCTGGGCGCCGGCAGCTGGCTCACCGTCGCCGACCTGCCCGACGCCTTCGCCACCGCGATGGACGACGACCTCGGCGTGCCGCAGGCCCTCGCCGTCGTGCACGAGCATGTACGCGCCGGCAACGCCGCCCTCGACGCCGACGACCGGGATGCCGCGGCGCGCGCCGCCGTGCAGGTGGGCCGCATGACCGGCCTGCTGGGGCTCAACCCCGAAGACCCGCAGTGGCGCACCGGCGACGGGGGAGCGGCGGCAACCGCGCTCGACGCGCTGGTGCAGACGATGATCACCCAGCGCGCGCAGGCGCGCATCGACAAGGACTGGCCTGCGGCCGACCGCATCAGAGATGCGATCGCGGCCGCAGGCATCACTCTGGAGGACACTCCGGACGGAACACATTGGAGTTTCAATGGCTAAGCCAGGGCGCCCCGGCGCAAGCAAGAGCGGCAAGAAGGGCCCGACCAAGGGCACCGGCGGCAAGAACAAGCGGTCCCTCGAGGGTCGCGGCCCGACACCCAAGGCCGAAGAGCGCGCCTGGCACCCCGCGGGCAAGCGCAAGGCGGCAGCCGAGCGCTACGCCGCCGCAGGAGGCAAGGGCGCGCCCGGGCAGAAGCCCGCGCCGCAGCGCCGTGCCAAGAAGGAAGACGACACCGAGATCGTCACCGGCCGCAACTCGGTGCTCGAGGCACTGCGCGCCAAGATCCCCGCGACGGCGTTCTACATCGCCCAGCGCGTGGAGATGGACGATCGCGTCAAGGAGATGCTGTCGATCGCGACTCACCGCGGCATCCCCGTGATGGAGGTCACCCGCCCGGAGCTGGACCGCATGGCCGGCTTCGACGGCGTGCACCAGGGCGTTGCGATCAAGGTGCCGCCGTACGAGTACGGTCACCCGCAGGACCTGCTGGAGCAGATCATCGACCGTGACCAGGTGCCGCTGCTCGTGGCCCTCGACGGCGTGACCGACCCTCGCAACCTGGGTGCGATCATCCGCTCCACGGCCGCCTTCGGCGGGCACGGCGTGATCCTTCCGCAGCGTCGCAGTGCGAGCGTCAACTCCGCCGCCTGGAAGACCAGCGCAGGAGCTGCCGCGCGCATCCCCGTCGCCATCGCGCCGAACCTCACCAGCACGCTCAAGGAGTTCAAGAAGCAGGGCGTGTTCGTGCTGGGCCTGGACGGCGGCGGCGAGGTGTCGCTGCCCGAGCTGAAGCTCGCCGACCGGCCCGTGCTCATCGTCGTGGGTTCCGAGGGCAAGGGCCTGTCGCGCCTGGTCACCGAGACCTGCGACCAGATCGTCTCGATCCCGATCTCGGCGGCGACCGAGTCGCTGAACGCCGGCATCGCGGCATCCGTCGCGCTTTACCAGGTGTCGACGATGCGCTCGACGCAGGACTGAGGAAAGCCATGACCCGCATCGCCGTCATCGGCGGAACCGGCTTCGCCGGCCGCAACATCGTCACCGAGGCGCTCGAGCGCGGTCACACCGTGATCTCGGTCGCCCGCACCCTTCCCGGCGACCGGATCGAGGGGGCCATGTACCTCGTCGGCACGATCCTCGATGTGCCCACCCTCGTCGGCCAGCTCGAAGGCGTCGAGGTCGTCGTGGTGGCGACCTCGCCGCGCGGCGACATGGAAGGCAAGATGCGTGACGCCGTCGGCGAACTGATCGCCGCCCTCCCCGAGGACGTGCGCGTGGGTGTCATCGGCGGCGCCGGCGGCAGTCTCGTCGCCCCGGACGGCCCGCGGCTCATCGACACCGACTTCCCCGAGGAGTTCAAGTCCGAGGCGTTCGAGGCCATCGGCATCCTCGAGGACCTTCAGGCGACGGATGCCGCGCGCGACTGGTTCTTCGTGCATCCGGCGGCCGGCTTCGGTGCGTTCAACCCGGGCGAGCGCACCGGAAACTACCGCAAGGGCGGCGACGTGCTCGTGAGCGACGAGGCGGGTGAGTCGTACATCTCGGGCCCCGACCTCGCGGTCGCGGTGCTCGATGAGATCGAGAACCCGCGACACGTGCGCGAGCGGTTCACCGTCGGGTACTGACCCGGGGTCTCAGACCAGGTCGCGCCAGTCGATGGCGTCTTCTTCTTCGGTGGTGGCGGGGATCGCCTCGGTCTGCGCCATCATCGCAAGTGACAGGGTCT
>NZ_JANJFJ010000257.1:0-6283 GCF_024626565.1 Microbacterium sp. zg.Y909 | reverse complement strand
CCCGAGCCCAGGTCGATGATCGCGCGCTCGTAGGTCTTGCCCTGCGACTTGTGGATCGTCACGGCCCACGCCAGCCGCAGCGGGAACTGCGTGAACTCCGCGACGATGTCGCGGGAGAGCGCCTTGGATGCCGGGTCGTACGCGTACCGGAACCTCTCCCAGACGGTGGGCTCGACATCGTGCTCCACGCCGTCGACCTCGACGCGCACCGTCGCCCCGGCGATGCGGGTGACCGTGCCGATCGTGCCGTTGACCCACCGGGGCGGCTCGCCGAAACCGCCGACGTCGTTGCGTAGGAACATCACCTGCGCGCCCACCTTGAGCTGCAGTTCCATCTCGGCCGGGTACGCCGCGTCGCCGCGCCCGAAGTCGCCGCTGACATCGGCCCGGGCCGTCTGCACCGTGCCGGGGAGGGCGTCGAGGTGGCGCTGGTTGATGCGGCCTACGATGTCGTTTCGCGTGGCGAGCGTGATGATGGGCGGCTCGTCGCCGCCGGGCTCGGGCGGACGCCGGGCACCGGCGGTGTTGAGGATGTCCGCCATGTCCGCGGTGACGACCCCGTGACGCACGGCGTTGAGGAGGATCTTGAATGTCGGGTCGGACTGGCGGTGGATGTCCCGCAGCTCGCGGATGTTGAGCTTCGCGCCGTGACGGCCGAGGTCGATGAGGCCGCCATCGGCGTCGTCACCCGACTCCCCCGCCCAGACGTGCGCGTCGAAGAACCAGAACGACCGGTAGTGGTCGCGGATGTACCGCATCTCGTCGCCCCGGGGCGGGACCGGCGCCAGCTGGTAGGGGTCGCCGAACATGACGACCTGGGCGCCGCCGAACGGCTCGCTGCGTCGGCCGCGCGCCTGGCGGAGCGAGCGGTCGATGGCATCCATGAGGTCGGCGTTGACCATCGAGATCTCGTCGATGACGAGCGTGTCGAGGGCATTGAGGATGCGGCGGGTCTGGTCGGGCTGGTCCAGGTCGCTTCCGGCGATGAGGCCGATGGGCAACCGGAACAGGGAGTGGATCGTCTGACCCTCGACGTTGAGGGCTGCAACCCCGGTGGGGGCGCAGACGGCGATCTGCTTGTCGGTGTTCCAGGCCAGGTGACGCAGCAGCGTCGACTTGCCCGTGCCGGCGCGGCCGGTGACGAAGACGTGCTCATCGGTGTCTTCGATCAGCCGGAACACCGCTTCCTGTTCATCAGAGAGGGGCGGTGTGCTCACTGATTCATGCTCGCACAGGCGCGAGGCGCCCAGCCGCCGATGCCCACAGCGCGCCACGCCGCGCCGCCTGGGAGTACTCCCGGGCTGGGGGCGGGTGCAGTTCCTAGACTGAGTACATGCAGCAGGGGGTCACGGAGCCGATGCGCTCTCGCGCGCGCCGCGGCGACGGCGCCCCCTCGCCCCGGGCGGATGCCGCCACGCCGGGCTCCCGGTCGGCCGGCCGTCGCCTGCGGCGGGATCTCTCGCTGCTGGCCGTCGCGGGCGTGCTGCTGCTCGCGGCGCTGGCTGCCACCTCGAGCGTGCTGTACACGCAGTTCTACGGCCCGAGCGCGTTCGTGACGCGCTACCTCACGATGCTCAGCGAGGGCCGGGCCGCCGACGCCCTGACCGTCCCGGGGGTCGTCGTGGACTCCGCCGAGCTCGAAGCCGCCGGCCTTCCGGCGACGGCCTCAGAGGCGCTGCTGCGTCGCGCGGCCCTCGCCGAGCTCACCGACGTGCGCGCCGTCGCCGAGGAGACCCGCGACGGCGTCACCCTGGTGACGGTGGAATACAGCGCCGGGCCCTACCCGGGAAAGACCACGTTCGCCGTGGAGCGCGACGGCTGGATCGGCGTGGCCCCCTCCTGGCGGTTCGCCGAATCGCCGCTCGCGGTGATCGACCTGACGGTGCACGGCGCCATGCAGTTCACCGTCAACGGCTTCGAGGTCGACAAGCGCCAGGTGTCACCGGAGGGCGCCGAGGCCGACCCCACCGCGTCGGTGCCGTTGCTGGTGTTCTCCCCGGGCGTCTACTCCGTGTCGGTCGACACCGCCATGTCGGCGACCCCCGGCGTCGCGGTGCTGTCGGACTCGCCGGCCACCGGCATCCCGATCGAGCTTCAGGCGCAGCCCACCGAGGAGTTCATCGGCGTCGTGCAGGAGCAGGTCGACCAGTTCCTGGCCGACTGCGCCGCCCAGCAGGTGCTGCAGCCCGCGGGGTGCCCGTTCGGATTCACGGTGCGCAACCGCATCAACGAGCTGCCCGAGTGGTCGATCCCGCAGCCGCCGCAGGTCACGCTGGAACCGAACGGCGCGGGGTGGAAGATTCCCGTGACCGACGCCGTCGCGCACATCGACGTCGAGGTGAGGTCACTGTTCGACGGATCTGTGACGCCGGTCAGCGAAGACGTGCCGTTCCAGTTGACGGGCGAGATCTCGGTGCTGCCCGACGGCACAGCCTCGATCGTCCTCTCCGGCGTCGAGTGAGTATTCGCGCCGCCGAGTGAGTACCACCCCCCGCACGGTCGTCACGAATGGCCCTGCGCACGCGCTCCAGAGGGACGCATGCGACGACTGAACAACCGGGCCGGCTTAGCGCACAGCACCCGGAACCCCCGCGCCCGCCCCCTCAGAGCCCGGCGCGCTCCCGGCGGCGGGCATCCCGCTCGGCGAGTTGCGCGAGCTTCTCGTTGTACTCCTTGAGCTCGGCGTCGTCGGTTCGGTCCGCCTGACGGTCGCGCCGTTTCTGCATCCGCTCGTCGCTGCGGCTCCACTGGATCGCCACGACCAGCGCCAACACGAGCGTCGGGATCTCGCCGACCGACCACGCCACACCGCCGCCCGCGTACTGGTCCTCCAGCGGGGTCACACCCCAGGTGCGCCCCATCGAGCCGAACCACTCCGCGACCATCAGACCGGACTGCATCATGATCGCGATGCCGAAGAACGCGTGCATCGCCATCACCGCGATGAGCGTGACCAGGCGGAACGGGTACGGGTAGCGATACGGCACCGGATCGGCGCCGACGAGCGACAGGGTGAACAGGTAGCCGGCGATGAGGAAGTGGGCGACCATCCACTCGTGGCCCAGGTGGTCGTAGAGCGACCAGCGGAAGAGGTCGGTGTAGTAGAAGACCCAGAGCGATCCGATGAACATCGCCGCCGCGAAGAGCGGATGGGTGACCACGCGCGAGAACGGGCTGTGCACCGCCCACAGGATCCACTCCCGGCCGCCGCGCGTGCCGTCGTCCCGCTTGCGGATCGCCCGTGCCGCGAGGGTCACCGGAGCTCCCGCCACGAGGCACAGCGGAATGGCCATCGACAGCAGCATGTGCCCGACCATGTGCACGCTGAACAGGTAGTCCTGGTAGACGTTGATCGGCCCGCCCGTGACCCACAGCAGCAGCGCGAGACCCACCAGCCACAGGACGGTACGGTGCACCGGCCAGGTGTCGCCGCGTCGGCGGAGGCGAATGACGCCCGCGACGTAGAAGAACGCGCCGAAGGCGACGGCGAAGGCCCAGAGCAGGTCGATGTCCCACGCGGTGAACCAGCGGTCGATGGTGAACTCCGGCGGCAGCGGCGCCCCGGTGAGGAACTGCGCGGGCGTGAGGTCCACGGGCAGCGACGTGTCCACGGGCGGAGGCGTGCGCGCGAGGGCCGCCGCCGCACCGCTGGCGATGCCCATGAAGGCCAGTTCCAGGCCGATGAGCGACCAGAACCGGCGCGATGCGGCATCCTCCCGGTATCGGCCGATGAGCCGCACGCGGTACCAGGCGCCGAGCACGCCCAGCACGACGAGCGCGGCGATCTTCACCAGCAGCACGAGGCCGTAGGGAGAGGTCAGCAGCTCGAGCGTGATGCCGCCGGCGAGGGCGCGCGCGGTGCCCGAGACGGCGACCACGATGAACGCCGCCAGCGCGATCGAGGAGTAGCGCCGCAGCACGTCGGCCGTCTCGTCGCGTGAGAGCACGGGCCGCACCAGCACCATGAGCACGAGACCGCCCAGCCAGACCGCGGCCGCGATGAGGTGCAGCGCCAGCGCCGTGACGGCCGCGCTGTGGTTGGCGTCGTCGCCGGAGTGACCCTGCGTGGCCATGGGCACGAGCGAGGCGATCGCGAGGATCGCGACGATGAGCGTTGGCGTCCACGTGCGCACCGCGAACGTCAGCACCGTCAGCACGGCGCCGGCCAGGGTGGTCAGCAGCCACGAGCGGCCGAGCTCCTGCTCGACGAGGAAGCGTCCCAGCAGCTGGCCGAACTGCGCGTCGGGGCTGGGAGTGGAGCCGAGGGCGTTGAGCACGGTGAAGAACCCCGTGATGCCCGCCGAGACGGTGAACACGGCTGCGCCGACGGATGCCGCATCCAGCGCGGTCTCGAAGGCGCGCGTCCCCGCCCGCAGCGCGTACAGCGCGACGACGAGGGATCCCACCATGACGGCGGCGCTGAGGTTGACCGTGAGCTTGGCCACCGGCAGGCCCCAGCGGACGACCGGACCGGGATCGCCCAGCCGCAGCGGCTCGGCTCCCCCGGCGAAGGCGAGCCCGCACAGCAGCACGGCGACAGCCGCGACCGCGAGGATCGTCGGGCCGGCGTACCGGAGGGCGCGGGAGTTCACCACACAAGCCTACGTGGGCATGCAGAAGGGGGATGCCGCGTGGCATCCCCCTTCTGGCGGCGGAAGGTCTCGGGGCGCGCCTGCGCGCGCCGAGGCCTGGCCTGGGCCGGAGTCGTTACTTGACGGCAGCCTTGAGCTTGGAGCCGGCGGTCACCTTGACGCGCTTGCCGGCGGCGATCTTGATCTCTTCGCCGGTCTGCGGGTTGCGGCCCGTGCGCGCGGCGGTGTCGACCTGCTCGAACGCGATCCAGCCGGGGATCGAGACCTTGCTGCCCTTTGCGACGGCCTCGGAGACGGTCGCGAACAGCGAGTCGAGCACGCCGGAGACGGTGGCCTGGCTCTGGCCGGTGGCGCTGGCGATGCTCGAGACGAGCTCGGTCTTCGTGATGGACTTGTCAGCCATGGGGTTGTCCTCCAAGGCGGCGGCGCCGCCTTCTTGTCCTTCGGACCGGAGGCTGGCGCCCCCGGGCTGGTCAGTGCGACCGTGCCCGAATATACCCACGATCCGCGGAATCATGCGGATTTGGGCGCCTTGCGGGGCAGATTCACCGCGTGTCGCGGGTGAATCGGGACGGATGCGCCCGTTCCGGGCGTCGCAACCATCTTTCTCGGCCGGTTTCGGGGATCGGCAACGCGAATACTCACTCGGCACCGCGCATACTCACTCGGCAACGGCGAAAGGCCCGCAGTTCCGGGGAACTGCGGGCCTTTTCGATGCGGTCAGCGACCGGGTGTCACCAGGACGACTTGGTCACACCGGGCAGCTCGCCACGGTGAGCCATGTCGCGGAAGCGAACACGCGAGATGCCGAACTTTGTGAGGTTTCCGCGGGGGCGACCGTCGATGACGTCGCGCGAACGCACGCGCACGGGCGACGCGTTGCGGGGCAGCTTCTGCAGCCCCACGCGGGCGGCTTCGCGCTCTTCGTCGGTGGACTCCGGCGACACGAGCGCCTTCTTCAGCTCGGCGCGCTTCGCGGCGTAGCGGGCCACGATGACCTTGCGCTGCTCGTTGCGCGCGATCTTGCTCTTCTTAGCCATGGATCAACGCTCCTCTCGGAATTCGACGTGCTTGCGGATCACCGGGTCGTACTTCTTCAGCACGATGCGGTCGGGGTTGTTGCGGCGGTTCTTGCGCGTGACGTAGGTGTAACCCGTGCCGGCGGTCGAACGCAGCTTGATGATCGGACGGACGTCCTGAGCCTTCTTGGCCATCAGAGCTTCACACCCTTCGCGATCATGTCCTTGACAACCGACTCGATGCCGCGGACGTCAATGACCTTCATGCCCTTGGCGGACACGTTGATCGTGATCTTCCGGCCCAGCGAGGGCACGAAGTAGGTCTTCTTCTGCACGTTCGGGTCGAAGCGGCGCTTCGTCCGGCGGTGCGAGTGCGAGATGTTGTGACCGAAGCCGGGAACAGCTCCAGTCACCTGGCACACTGCTGCCATGTGATGTCTCCTTAGTACCGTGGCACCGGACGGTGCCACCCAAGATCCCTTGTCTGCACCCCGCACTCGATCCGGCCCGTGAAGGACCGCGGTCGAAGGGAAGGGTGCGAACTGCGTGCTGGAGTGCGCGCAGACGAAGAGTCAGTCTAGCACGGGCGGGCGTGTCGGCTTGACCTGCGGCACCGCCTCACGTGGCCGCAGCCGCCTGCGGCCCGGCCCCGCGCCCCCACCGGAACGCCGA
>NZ_JANJFJ010000256.1:0-6305 GCF_024626565.1 Microbacterium sp. zg.Y909 | reverse complement strand
GGCGACGGCACGCAGCTTCTCTTCGTACTTGCGCCCGTGGTGAGCGCAGAAGAGCAGTTCGCTGCCGTTCACCTCTGCGGCGATGTACGCCTGCGCTCCGCAGGAATCGCATCGGTCGGCCGCGGTCAGGCGGTAGTCGAGGACGGCGGTCTGGTGGTCGTGTGTTGAGGTCATGCTCATCTCGGTGCCTCCTCGGGATGTCGCGCTGCTGTCGGTCTCCACATACAACCACGCAGACCTCCGAATCATGCCCCGCGGCAGGGACATTTCGCTCAGCGCGTACGCCCGCGACCGCGCCGGGCGTGTCAGTCTGCTGTCGGCCGAGTGTGTCGAGGGCCTGCTGTCGGCCGCCCCGGATAATCTTGAGGATTGTGACTTCCGAGTACTCCGCCCATCATCTCCAGGTATTGGAAGGTCTCGAGGCCGTACGCAAGCGGCCCGGCATGTACATCGGCTCGACCGACTCGCGCGGCCTCATGCACTGCCTCTGGGAGATCATCGACAACTCCGTCGACGAGGCCCTCGGCGGGCACGGCGACCGCATCGACATCGTCCTTCACTCCGACGGCAGCGTCGAGGTGCGTGACCGCGCACGCGGCATCCCTGTCGACATCGAGCCGCGGACCGGGCTGTCCGGTGTTGAGGTCGTCTTCACGAAGCTGCACGCCGGCGGCAAGTTCGGCGGCGGCTCTTACGCGGCATCCGGTGGCCTTCATGGTGTCGGCGCTTCGGTCGTCAATGCCCTGTCCGAACGCCTGGACGTCGAAGTGGACCGCGGCGGCAAGACGTGGGCGATGTCGTTCCACCGTGGAGAGCCGGGCAACTTCGCCGGCCCGACCCCCGACTCCCCGTTCAGCCCCTTCGAACGCGCCAGCGAACTGCGGTTGGCCGGCAAGACCCGCAAGGGCGTCACCGGAACGCGCATCCGCTACTGGGCGGACCGGCAGATCTTCACGAAGGATGCCGCGTTCAACCTCGACGAGCTCGTGCAGCGCGCCCGCCAGACGGCCTTCCTCGTCCCCGGGCTCGAGATCGTCATCCGTGACGAACGCGGCACCGCGCGCGGCGATGAGGCGGTCGAGACCAGCTACCGGTTCGACGGCGGCATCTCGGAGTTCGCGGAGTTCCTCGCGCCCGACGCGGCCGTCACCGACGTATGGCGGCTCTCCGGCACCGGAACGTTCACCGAGACGGTGCCGGTGCTGCAGCCGACGGGCGCGATGGTCCCCACCGATGTGGAGCGGGAGTGCGTGGTCGACATCGCGCTGCGCTGGGGCACCGGCTACGACACCGTCACCCGCTCCTTCGTGAACATCATCGCCACCCCCAAGGGCGGGACTCACCAGCAGGGCTTCGAGCAGGGCCTCATGAAGGTGCTGCGCGCCCAGGTCGAGCAGAATGCCCGGCGCCTCAAGGTCGGCAACGACAAGATCGAGAAGGACGACATCCTCGCGGGCCTCACGACCGTGCTGACCGTGCGGCTGGCCGAGCCTCAGTTCGAGGGGCAGACCAAGGAGATCCTGGGCACCCCGGCCGTGCGTCAGATCGTCGCGAACGTCGTCACGCGCGAACTGACCGCGCGGTTCACCTCCACCAAGCGCGACGACAAGACCCAGACGGCTCTGGTGCTCGACAAGGTCGTCTCGGAGATGAAGGCGCGCATCTCCGCGCGCACCCACAAAGAGACGCAGCGGCGCAAGAACGCCCTGGAATCCTCGTCGCTCCCCGCCAAGCTCGCCGACTGCCGCACGAACGACGTCGCAGAGTCCGAGCTGTTCATCGTCGAGGGCGACTCTGCCCTGGGAACCGCCAAGCACGCGCGCAACAGCGAGTATCAGGCGCTGCTTCCCATCCGCGGCAAGATCCTCAACGTGCAGAAGGCGTCCGTGAGCGACATGCTCTCCAATGCCGAGTGCGCAGCGATCATCCAGGTGATCGGCGCCGGCTCGGGGCGGTCCTTCGACCTCAGCACCGCCCGCTACGGCAAGATCATCCTGATGAGTGACGCCGACGTCGATGGTGCCCACATCCGCACGCTGCTGCTGACGCTCTTCTTCCGCTACATGCGCCCCCTGATCGAGGAGGGCCGTGTGTACGCGGCGGTGCCGCCGCTGCACCGCGTCATCGTGGTCAATCCCGGCTCCAAGCCGAACGAGACGATCTACACCTACAGCGAGGCGGAGCTGCACGCCCTGCTTGCCAAGCTCACCAAGGCGGGCAAGCGCTGGCAGGAACCGATCCAGCGGTACAAGGGTCTGGGTGAGATGGATGCCGATCAGCTCGCAACCACCACGATGGACCGGGCCGGGCGGACGCTGCGCCGCGTGCGCCTGCAGGATGCCGACGCCGCCAATTCGGTGTTCGAGCTGCTGATGGGAAGCGACGTGGCCCCCCGGCGTGAGTTCATCGTCGAATCCAGCGACCGGCTCGGCCGCGAGCGCATCGACGCCTGATCCCTTCGGTCGGTGAGCGAGCGCAGCGAGACGAAACGACCCGCTCGCAGGAGCCACCGATCAATAAGGTGGGCAGATGACCCTGAGCCACCCGCGCGTCATCCCCGTCCGCAAGGGGCATGTGCGGCCCACCGGATCCTGGCTCTACGTCTGGATCGACGTCAACACCGGCGCAGTCGCCTACGTCGGCGGTACGGGCTTCGATCCCGAGTTGCGGGCGCATCTGCACCTCGCGAGTGAGGATCCTCAACTCGGACGAGTGCGGGCGAGCGTCCCTCAGTACGACGATCGGGACTTCGACGTGCTCGCGTTCGAACTGCCGGAGGGTATCGACCGGCGGGCGGCGAAACGTGCTCTGATTGCGCGGCTGTCCGCCGTTGACGGTGAAGCGGATGACCTGCGGGATGTCACCGATCCGATCATCCAGTCGCTGAACACCCACCGCACCACCGGTAGGTGAGCGAGCGCAGCTGCGCTCCCTCGCTCAGCGATCGTCAGGAGATGACGGTGCCGACGGCGCCGATGACGTCTTCCAGCGGCTGACCCGAGGCGTCGCGCTTCGCGCCCGGCGCGGCGAGCGTGCGCACGGCGCCGTCCGGACCGACCGCACGCGGCTCGACGCCCACCCACGCGAGCGAGAGGGTGTCCTCGCCCTTCAGGAAGCGCTGAGCCCGCACACCGCCAGTGGAGCGCCCCTTCGTCGGGTACTCCGACAGGGCGGAGACCTTGCCGCTGCCGGCATCCGTTCCCGTCAGGGTCTGCGAGGTGTCGGCGATCGTCACCACGACCGCCTCGTCCTCGGCGCCCGCGTCGACCACGCCGAAGAAGATCACGTGCTGCCCATCGGCGAGGCGGATGCCGGCCATGCCGCCGGCCGACCGACCCTGGGGGCGCACCGCGGTCGCTTCGAAGCGCAGCAGCTGCGCATCGGTGGTGACGAAGACGAGCTGGGAGTCGTCGGGGGCGACTGCCGCGCCCACCACGCGGTCGCCGGGCTTGAGCGCGATGATCTCGACATCGTGCTTGTTGCCGATCTCGCTGGCGGCGACGCGCTTGACCACGCCCTGCGCCGTGCCGAGCGCGATCGGCGGGTCCTCCGACAACGGCACGATCGCGAGGACATGCTCGCCGCTGCTGAGGCCGAGGTACTGGTCGGCCCGGGTGCCGGCCGCCAGCTGCACCGAGTTGCCCGGCACTGAGGGCAGGTCGACGGGGGAGAAGCGCACGAGGCGTCCCGCACTGGTCACGGCGCCGAGGTCGCCGCGCGTGGTGGTGTCCACGCTGCAGCGGACCGCGTCGTGCTTGCTGCGGCGCGCCGGCGGCACGATGCCGGTTCCGCCGTCGCCGTCCACGTCGCTGCGCAGGTCGGCGCGGACCATGCGCCCGGTGGCCGAGAGGAAGACGCGGCAGGGCGCGTCGGCGATCTGCAGATCGGCCGGAGCGGCGGCGCGCGAGCGGGCCGACACCGGCGGACCGCCGTTGAGCAGCAGCGTGCGCCGCGGCGTGCCGAAGGTCTCGGCCGCGGCGTCGAGCTCGCGGGCCACCTGCGCGCGCAGCAGCACCTCGCTGGCCAGCAGCTCCTCGAGGTGGGCGATCTCGGCCTTGAGCTGATCACGCTCGGCCTCGAGCTCCACGCGCGAGAACTTGGTGAGCCGACGCAGCCGCAGCTCGAGGATGTACTCCGCCTGCGCCTGCGACAGGTCGAACACGTCCATGAGGCGTGTGCGGGCCTGGTCGCTGTCATCGGAGGCACGGATGACCTGGATGACCTCGTCGATGTCGAGGATCGCGATGAGCAGACCCTCCACAAGGTGGAGCCGGTCCTGTCGGCGCGCCAGCCGATACCGGCTGCGGCGCGTGACGACCTGCAGACGGTGCTGCAGGTAGACCTGCAGCAGCTCCTTCAGCCCGAGCGTCTGCGGCTGGCCCTCCACCAGGGCGACGTTGTTGATGCCGAACGAGTCCTCCAACGGCGTGAGCCGGTAGAGCTGGGTGAGCACGGCCTGCGGGTCGAAGCCGGTCTTGATGCCGATGACCAGACGCAGGCCGTTGTTGCGGTCGGTGAAGTCGGCGACGTCGGAGATGCCGGTGAGCTTCTTGGACGTCACAGCGTCCTTGATCTTCTCGATCACCCGCTCCGGCCCGACCATGTACGGCAGCTCGGTCACGACCAGACCGGTGCGCCGCGGCCCCAGGGACTCGATCGAGACCTTCGCGCGGGTGCGGAAGGTGCCGCGGCCAGTGGCGTAGGCATCCTTCACCCCGTCGAGACCGACGATCACGCCACCGCCGGGCAGGTCCGGCCCCGGAACGAACTCCATGAGCTCTTCGAGCGTGGCCTCGGGGTTGTCGAGCAGATGCACGGCCGCGCCGACCACCTCGATGAGGTTGTGCGGTGCCATGTTGGTGGCCATGCCGACGGCGATGCCGGTGGTGCCGTTGACGAGCAGGTTCGGGAACGCGGCGGCGAGAACTTCGGGCTGCTGGAACTGCCCGTCGTAGTTCGGCACGAAGTCCACGACGTCTTCGTCGAGGCTCTCGGTCAGCGCCAGCGCCGACGGCGCGAGGCGGGCTTCGGTGTAGCGCGCGGCAGCCGGGCCGTCGTCGAGTGATCCGAAGTTGCCGTGTCCGTCGACGAGGGGCACGCGCAGTGCGAACGGCTGCGCCAGGCGCACCAGCGCGTCGTAGATCGCGGTGTCACCGTGGGGATGGAGCTTTCCCATCACCTCGCCGACGACACGGGCGCTCTTGACGTGTCCACGGTCTGGCCGCAGGCCCATCTCGGCCATCTGGTACAGAATGCGCCGCTGCACGGGCTTGAGCCCATCGCGGGCATCGGGCAGCGCGCGCGAGTAGATGACGGAGTAGGCGTACTCCAGGAACGAGCCCTGCATCTCGGTGGAGACGTCCACGTCCTCGATGCGCTCGACGAGGGCGGCGGCGGGGGCGGGGGCTTTGCGCGATGCGGCCATGTACGGTGTTGCGTCCTCGGGTGACGGGGGAGAGTGGGCCGTCGACCCCGTATGGGAGACTGGCCGCGATGTCTTCCAGCCTACCTGCGGACCCGGCCGCGGCCCGGAACCTCACCGGCGTCGTCACGCACCTGCGGGCGTCGCTCGCCGGCGAGGACGACTGGCTGCCGCCCGCCCAGAGCGCGATCGTCTTCGTCGTCGACGGGTTGGGCCGCTCCAACCTCGCCGCCCGCTCCGGACACGCCCGCTTCCTCGCCGGCGCGATGACCAAGAAGGACCTCGCGCACACGGTGTTCCCGAGCACCACCGCCGCCGCCCTCACCAGCCTGCTGACCGGGGTCGAGCCGGGTACGCACGGCATCGTCGGGTACCGCCTGCGCATTCCCGGGACCGACGAGGCCCCCAACCAGCTCAAGGGCTGGGAGAGCCACGGCCTCGACCCGCTGACGTGGCAGCGCGCTGAGCCTCTCTTCGCACGGGAGTCCCGCGCGGGACGGCCCTGCTTCGTCGTCACGAAGTCCGAGTACGCGAACACCGGATTCACCGAGGCGACTCTTCGCGGGGCCACGTTCGTCGGGGCCGACGACCTCGACGAACGCATCGAGCGCGCGGCCGACGCGGCGGCCCGGCATCCGGGCGCCCTCGTCTACCTCTACGCGCCCGAGCTGGATTCGCTCGGCCACCGCCACGGGTGGGAGTCCGACGAGTGGTCGGCGGGGTTGGAGCGGGTGGATGCCGCGGCGCGGCGACTCTCGCAGCTCGTCGCGCCACGCACCGGTGTCGTCGTCACCGCCGATCACGGGATGGTCGACGTGCCGCGGCACCGCCACCTGCTGCTGCGCGACGGCGACGGACTCACCGACGGCGTGCGGGTGATCGG
>NZ_JANJFJ010000255.1:0-6328 GCF_024626565.1 Microbacterium sp. zg.Y909 | reverse complement strand
CTGCTTCAGGTGTGGCGGAACCTCGTCACCGAGGATCTCCATCGCCCGCTCCACGCGCGCGCACGCGGCCACGGCCGCCTGAGCGGACCGGCGCAGGTTGGCGTCGTCGAAGTTGACCAGGCGGTTGACTCCCGCACGCACCTCGCGGCGCTGGCGCAGCTGCTCCCACTCCGCCGCGGTACGGACCGCGCCCATCTCGGCCAGCGCGGCACGGATGGCCTCGCCGTCGCGGACGACGACGCGGGGCACCCCGCGCACTTCGCGCGCCTTGGCCGTGATCCCAAGGCGATGGGCGGCGCCGACGAGCGCCATGGCCGCCTCGCCCGAGGGGCACGAGATCTCCAGCGCCGCCGAGCGACCGGGGTCGCTGAGCGTGCCGGCCGCGAGAAACGCTCCACGCCAGACGGCCGCCAGATCGGGGCGCGCGCCGGTGGTGAGCTTGTTCGGCAGTCCCCGTACCGGGCGGCGTCGCTGATCGAGCAGCCCGGTCTGACGCGCCAGGGTCTCGCCGCCGTCGATGACACGCACGGCGAAGTGGCCGCCGACACGGCCGCCCGACGCCTGCACGTGGGCGAGTTCCGGCCGCACGCCGTAGATCTCCATGAGGTCACGGGCAACCCGACGAGCCAGGCCGTCGGACTCGAGTTCGGCCTCGACGGCGACGCGGCCGGCGATCGAGTGCAGTCCGCCGGAGAACCGCAGCAGGGCTGTCAGTTCGGCGACGCGCGCGGTGGGTCGCGGGTCGCGAATGGCGGCCAACTCGGCCTTCACGTCGGCGGTCAGGGGCACGGGATTCCTTCCGAGAGGCGCAGGGGGACGATCGTCCAGTTTACTCCCGACCCAGGTCCCGATGCTTCACGCGCACGGCTACGCCCGGCAGCGCCGCCAGTCGTCGCGCGAGTTCTTCTGCCGTGGCCACCGATCGGTGCTTGCCGCCGGTGCATCCCACGGCGACGGTGGAATGGGGCTTGTTCTCGCGCTGATAGCCGGCCAGCACCGGTTGCAGCGCCGCGACGTACGCGTCGAGGAACTCCTCCGCCCCCTCCTGGTCGAAGACGTAGTCGCGCACGGCATCGTCCTTGCCGGTGAGCGACTTCAGATCCTCGACCCAGAACGGGTTGGGCAGAAAGCGCATGTCCGCCACGAGATCGGCATCCGACGGCAGCCCGTACTTGAAGCCGAAGCTCATGACTGTGAGCGTGTGCCGGGCTGACCCTTCGGCGGCGAAGAGGTCGACGATGCGGGTGGCGAGCTGGTGGATGTTGTTGTTCGAGGTGTCGACGATGAGGTCGGCGCTCTCGCGCACCCGCGCCAGTCGCGCCCGCTCCCGGTGGATGCCGTCGAGGAGCGTGCCCTCGCCCTGCAGCGGGTGCGGCCGGCGCACCGATTCGAATCGCCGCACCAGCACGTCGTCGGACGCGTCCAGGAAGAGCACGCGCAGGTGCCGACCGTGGCGCAGCGCCTGGGTGATGCGGGGAAGCTCGGCGAACAGGTCACGACCGCGCACATCGACGACCGCGGCCACCTTCGGCAGCGAGCCGCCCGCCAGTTCGCTCAGGTCCAGCAGCGGACGCAGCATCTGCGGGGGAAGGTTGTCGACGACGTACCAGCCGAGGTCTTCGAGGGCGTTGGCGGCGGTGGTGCGGCCGGCGCCGGACATGCCCGTGACGATGAGGACCTCACCCGCGTCCTGTGCCGTCATCAAGCGCCCCCGTCTTTCCCTTCACCCTACCGGCGCGCGAGGTGCTCGTGGACCGTGGCGGCGAGCTTCGGTCCGATGCCGGGCAGCTCCGCGATCTGTTCGGGAGTGGCCTCGGTCAGGGCGGCCACCGAGCCGAAGTGGCGCAGCAGCGCTTTGATGCGGGTGGCACCGAGCCCGGGAACCTCGCTGAGCACGCTGTTGATGTCGCGACGACGACGCTTGCGCTGATGCGTGATGGCGAAGCGGTGGGCTTCGTCGCGCAGCCGCTGCAGCAGGTAGAGCGCCTCAGAGGTGCGCGGCAGGATCACCGGGTACTCCTCCCCCGGCAGCCACACCTCTTCGAGCCTCTTGGCGATTCCGCACAGCGCGATCTCCTCGTGGCCGGCGTCGGCCAGCGCGCGCGCCGCCGCCTCGACCTGCGGCTTGCCGCCGTCGACGACCAGCAGCTGCGGGCGGTAGGCGAACCGCGGCTTCTTGCGCGCCGGGGCGACCACCTCGCCGTCGTCGGTGGGCTGCGGCTCGGGCTCGTCCGCTTCCTCGGGGCGGTTCAGATACGCCAGCCTGCGGGTGAGCACCTGATGGATCGAATCCGTGTCGTCGGTCGTCTCGGGCACGCCGAAGGTTCGGTACTGGTCCTTGCGGGGCAGACCGTCCTCGAAGACCACCATGGATGCCACGACGTTGGTGCCCCCCAGATGCGAGACGTCGTAACACTCGATGCGCAGCGGCGCTTCGGTCAGATCCAGCGCCTCCTGCAGGTCGGTCAGAGCCTGGGTGCGAGCGACGTAGTCGCTCGTGCGCCGCGTCTTGTGCAGCATGAGGGCCTGTTGGGCGTTGAGGTTCGCGGTCTTCATGAGCTCCGCTTTGCGGCCCCGCTGGGCGACCCGGATCGACACCCGCTTGCCGCGCCGCGCGCTCAGCCACTCCTCGAGGTCCGCCGCTTCTTCGGGGAGAGCGGGCACGAGCACCTGACGCGGGATGTCCGCCGCCGCGGCATCGCCGTAGCTGCGCTGCAGCACCTGGTCCACCAGGTCCGCCCCCGAGATGTCGATCTCCTTCTCGATGGTGCTGGCCCGCACACCCCGCACGCGCCCGCCGCGCACCACGAAGTGCTGCACCGTGGCTGCGAGCTCGTCCTCGGCGATACCGAAGAGATCGGCGTCGGTATCGTCCGACAGCACAAGAGCGCTCTTGTTCAGCACCGCGTCGATCGCCTGCAGCTTGTCGCGGTACACCGCCGCGCTCTCGTAGTCCATCGCCGCCGCCGCTTCCTTCATGCGGGCGGTGAGCTCGCGCGCGAAGCGCTGGTCGCCGCCGGACATGAAGGCGACGAAATCGTCGACCATGGCGCGGTGCTCTTCGATCGACACCTTCATTGAGCAGGGTCCGCCGCAGCGTCCGATCTGCCCAGGAAAGCACGGTCGGCCGCTGGCCATCGCCTTCTTGTAGGACGAGTCCGAGCAGGTGCGGATCGGGAAGACCCGGATCATGAGATCGATCGTGTCGTGCACCGCCCACACCTTCGGGTACGGACCGAAATACTTGGCGCCCGGAATGCGGCGATTGCGCGTCACGATCACTCGCGGTGCCTCATCGGCGAGCGTGACCGCCATGAACGGATAGGACTTGTCGTCCCGGTAACGCACGTTGAAGGGCGGATCGAACTCCTTGATCCACATGTACTCCAGCTGCAGGGAGTCCACGTCGCTCGCGACCACGGTCCACTCCACGGATGCCGCGGTGGTGACCATGCGCCGTGTGCGCTCGTGCAGGGTGTGCAGCGGAGCGAAGTAGTTCGACAGCCGGGCGCGCAGGTTCTTCGCCTTGCCGACGTAGAGCACGCGGCCGTCGGCGTCGCGGAAGCGGTACACCCCCGGGTTGGTCGGGATCTCACCCGGTTTCGGCTTGTACGGGAGCGTGGGAGCTGAGCGCGGCATCCGCTCAGCCCGCCTTGCGGACCGCCTGCGCGTCGCCGAGCACTTCGGCCAGGAACGCACCGGTGTGGCTGCCCGCGGTGCGGGCCACCTTCTCGGGCGTGCCGGTGGCGACGATCTGTCCGCCGCCGGAGCCGCCCTCAGGCCCCAGGTCGATGACCCAGTCCGCAGACTTGATCACGTCGAGGTTGTGCTCGATGACGATGACGGTGTTGCCCTTGTCGACAAGGCCGCCCAGGACCTCGAGCAGGCGCGCCACGTCCTCGAAGTGCAGGCCGGTGGTCGGCTCGTCGAGCACGTAGATGCTGCGCCCGTTGGAGCGCCGCTGCAGCTCGGTGGCCAGCTTCACGCGCTGCGCCTCGCCGCCCGAGAGGGTGGTGGCCGACTGCCCGAGACGCACGTATCCGAGGCCGACGTCGACGAGTGTCTTGAGGTAGCGGTGGATCGCCTGGATCGGCTCGAAGAACTCGGCCGCCTCGGAGATGGGCATCTCCAGCACCTCGGCGATGTTCTTGCCCTTGTAGTGCACCGCCAGGGTGTCGCGGTTGTACCGCTTGCCGTGACAGACCTCGCAGTCGACGTAGACGTCGGGAAGGAAGTTCATCTCGATCTTGATCGTGCCGTCACCCGAGCAGGCCTCGCAGCGCCCGCCCTTGACGTTGAAGCTGAAGCGGCCGGGCTGATAGCCGCGCACCTTCGCCTCGGGCGTCTCGCTGAACAGGGTGCGGATACGGTCGAACACGCCGGTGTACGTGGCGGGGTTCGAGCGCGGCGTACGGCCGATCGGCGCCTGGTCGACGTGCACCACCTTGTCGAGGTTGTCGAGCCCGGTCACGCGCGTGTGCTTGCCGGCGAGACGGCGTGCGCCGTTGAGCTTGGTGGCGAGCACTTCGTAGAGGATGCCGTTGACGAGCGTGGACTTGCCCGAGCCGCTCACGCCGGTGACCGCGGTGAGCACGCCGAGGGGGAATTCCGCCGTGACGTTCTTGAGGTTGTTCTCGCGCGCGCCGACCACCGTCAGCATGCGCTTCTTGTCGATGGGGCGCCGCTTGGCCGGGGTGGGGATGGAGCGGCGTCCCGACAGGTACTCCCCGGTGAGGGAGTTGCGGTCCTCCAGCAGCGATGCCAGCGGCCCGGAGTGCACGACATGGCCGCCGTCGACGCCGGCGCGGGGCCCGATGTCGACGACCCAGTCGGCGGCGTGGATGGTCTCCTCGTCGTGCTCCACGACGATGAGCGTGTTGCCGAGGGCCTTCAGCTTCAGCAGGGTCTCGATGAGCCGCCGGTTGTCGCGCTGGTGCAGCCCGATGGACGGCTCGTCGAGCACGTAGAGCACGCCGGTCAGGCCGGAGCCGATCTGCGTCGCCAGTCGGATGCGCTGGGCCTCTCCGCCCGAGAGCGACCCGGCGGCGCGGCTGAGCGTGAGGTAGTTCAGTCCCACCTGCACGAGGAAGTCCAGGCGCGCGCGGATCTCGCGCAGCACGGCCGCGGCGATCTGTGCCTCACGGTCGGTGAGCTCCAGCTGCGCGAAGTACTCCTGCGCCTCGGCCAGGCTCAGCCGGGAGGCGTCGGCGATCGAGTGGCCGTGCACGAGCACGGCGAGCACCTCGGGCTTCAGTCGGTCGCCGTTGCAGACCTGGCAGGGCACCTCTCGCAGGTACTCCGACCAGCGCTGACGCTGACTGTCGGACTCGGCCTGGGCGTACTGCCGCTCGATGTACGGCACGACCCCCTCGAAGCCCGACGCGTACCGCATCTCGCGCCCGTAGCGGTTCTTCCACTTGACGGTGACCTTGTAGTTCTCGCCGCGCAGCACCGCATCCTTGATGTCCTGCGGGAGTTTTCGCCATGGCGTGTCGAGCGAGAACTTGAGGTCCCGCGCCAGGCCTTCGAGCAACCGCTCGTAGTACTGGTACAGACCCTTGCCCTGGGTCGTCCAGGGGATGATCACGCCCTCGCTGATGGAGAGATCCTCATCGGCGATCATCAGGTCGACGTCGACCGACATCTTCGTGCCGAGTCCCGAGCAGGCGGGGCAGGCACCGAAGGGCGCGTTGAACGAGAAGGTGCGGGGCTCGATCTCGGTGAGCTGGATCGCGTGGCCGTTCGGGCAGGCGAGCTTCTCGGAGAACGACTGCCAGGCGTCGTCGCCCTCTTCATCGACGAAGTTGACCTGCATGATGCCGCCGGCGAGCCCCAGCGCGGTCTCGACCGAGTCGGTGACGCGGCTCAGGATGTCGGGCCCGGCCACCAGGCGGTCGACCACGACGGCGATGTCGTGCTTGTAGCTCTTCTTGAGCTTGGGGGCCTCCGCGAGCTGCACGAGGTCGCCGTCCACGACAGCGCGCGCGTAGCCCTTCGCGCTGAGCTCCTTGAAGAGGTCCGCGAACTCGCCCTTCTTCTGCGAGACGACGGGAGCCACCACCTGGTACCGCGTGCCGTCGGGCAGCTCCATGAGCTGGTCGGCGATCTGCTGCACCGTCTGACGCTGGATGCGCTCACCGCACTCCGGGCAGTGTGGCACCCCGATGCGCGCCCAGAGCAGTCGCATGTAGTCGTGGATCTCGGTGATCGTGCCCACCGTCGAGCGCGGGTTGCGGTTGGTCGACTTCTGATCGATCGAGACGGCCGGGCTCAGGCCTTCGATGAAGTCCACGTCGGGCCGGTCGACCTGCCCGAGGAACTGGCGGGC